>DATADT010000426.1:0-8630 GCA_036258355.1 Burkholderiales bacterium | reverse complement strand
GAGGGCGACAAGGTCCGCATCTTCGTCACCAACAAGCTGCCCGAGCACACCACCATCCACTGGCACGGCATGCTGCTGCCCTCCGGCATGGACGGCGTCGGCGGGCTTACCCAGCCGCACATCCCGGTGGGCAAGACCTTCGTCTACGAGTTTCAGGTGAAGCACTCCGGTACGTTCATGTACCACCCGCACGCCGACGAGATGGTGCAGATGGCGATGGGCATGATGGGGACGCTCGTGGTGCATCCGCGGGACCCGGCATTCAACCGCGTCGATCGCGACTTCGCTTTCGTCATGGCGGCCTACGAAATCGAGCCGGGCGCGTACACACCTAAGGTCGCCGAGATGCTCCAGTTCAACCTGTGGACCTGGAACAGCCGTGTATTTCCGGGGATCGATCCGCTGCTCGTGCGGCGGAATGACCGCGTGCGCGTGCGCATCGCGAACCTCACGATGACGAACCATCCGATCCACATCCATGGCCACAACTTCACCGTGGCGCTGACCGACGGCGGTTGGGTGCCGAAGAGCGCGCGCTGGCCCGAGACGACAGTAGACGTGCCGGTGGGAGCCATCCGCGCGTTCGAGTTCGTGGCCGACAACCCGGGCGACTGGGCGTTTCACTGCCACAAGTCGCACCATGTGATGAACGCCATGGGGCACAACGTGCCCACCATGATCGGCGTCGACCATCGCGGCGTGGTGGACCGGATCAACAAGCTCATTCCGGATTACATGCTGATGGGCGAGCGCGGCATGGCGGACATGGGCGAGATGGAAATGCCGCTGCCCGACAACACGCTGCCGATGATGTCGGGCTCGGGGCCGTTCGGCGCCATGGAGATGGGCGGCATGTTCACCGTCGTGAAGGTGCGCGACGGCCTCGCGCGCAACGACTACAAGGATCCGGGCTGGTACACGCACCCGCCCGGCACGCTGGCGTACGAATGGACGGGCGAAACGCCGCGCGTCGAGCGCCGCGCCGGCGCCAAGCCCGAAGGCAGGGAATTCAAGGCCCGCAAACCCTCCGGCCACGCCGGACATTGATCGATGAAAGGATAAGTGCATGTACCTACGTAGCGCAACTCACAGCAACCCTTCCGGTCGTAGTTCTTGCAGTCCTGGCGATGTCTGCGCACGCGCAGCATGGCTCGTACGCCGGGCAGCAGCAGCGGGAGGTCAAGGCGCTCTCCGAGGAAGAGGTTGCGCAATACCTCGCCGGCGCGGGCATGGGCTACGCCAAGGCGGCCGAGCTCAACCGCTTCCCGGGCCCGATGCACGTCCTCGAGCTTGCCGACGAGCTCGTGCTCACGCCCGAGCAGCATTCAGCGACCCAGCGTCTCATGGACTCGCACAAGGCAGAGGCGCGCAAGATCGGCGCGAAGCTGGTCGCGGCCGAAAGACGCTTGGACGATCTATTCCACAGCAATGCGGTAGAGCCGGCGGCGCTCGCAGAAGCCGTCCATCAGGCGGCGGCACTGCGCGGCGACTACAGGCTTTCGCATCTCGAAACCCACCGCCGGATGCGAGCGCTCCTGAGCGATGAGCAGGTCGCCCGCTACCACGAGCTGCGTGGCTACAGCCGCCAACACAAGCACTGATCAAGTAAAGGAACTCTCCATGAAGAAGCTTGCCGCTTTGATTTTCGCCGCCGCGCTCGCCGTTCCGGCCTCGGCGCAACAGCCGCAGGATCACGCCGGGCATCACTCCGCCGCGCTGTCCGACGGGGAAGTGCGCAAGGTGGACAGGGACGCGAAGAAGATCACCATCAAGCACGGCCCGCTCGCGAACCTCGACATGCCGGCGATGACCATGGTGTTCCAGGTCGCCGACCCGGCGATGCTCGAGCAGGTGAAGGCGGGAGACAGGGTGAAGTTCGAGGCCGAGAAAATCGGAGGGGGCTACCGGATCACGAAAATTGCGCCCGCAAAATGATGCGCCCACGATGAGCAATCACGCGCACCACCACCACGACCACGCCGCGCACGGCGCGCAGACGGCTGCGGCCGCAGCGCAGGCGAAGCCGACGCGCGAGGCGAAGTACACCTGCCCGATGCATCCGCAGATCGTGCGCGACGGGCCGGGAAGCTGCCCGATCTGCGGCATGGCCCTGGTGCCGATTGCTGGAACGGGCGAGGCCGACGACAGCGAGCTGCGCGACCTTACCCGCCGCTTCTGGGTCGGTGTAGTCCTGTCCGTTCCGTTGGTGGTGCTCGCCATGGCGCCGATGGTCGGGATCATGGAGCCGTTCGGCCTGACGCCGCGCGAGCGCGGCTGGGTCGAGCTCATCCTCGGCACGCCGGTCGTACTCTGGGTCGGCTGGCCGATCCTGAAGAAGTTCGGCCTGTCCATCGCGCACTGGGCGCTCAACATGTATTCGCTCATCGGCCTGGGCGTAGGGCTTGCATATCTCTACAGCCTGGTTGCGGTGTTTGCGCCCGGCATCTTTCCGCAGGAGTTCCGCAGCCACGGCGCCGTGGGAACCTACTTCGAAGCGGCCGCGGTGATCGTCACGCTGGTGCTGCTCGGCGACGTCCTGCAGCTTCGCGCGATGGGCCAGACGAGCCAGGCGGTGCGCGATCTGCTGAAGCTTGCTCCCAACCTCGCCTGGCGCATCCGCGACGACGGCGCGGAGGAGCAGGTGAAGCTCGACGAAGTGAAAGTCGGCGACCTTCTGCGCGTGAAGCCCGGTGAGAAAGTGCCGGTCGACGGCACCGTCCTCGAGGGCGCAAGCCGCGTCGACGAGTCCATGATGAGCGGCGAGCCGGTACCGGTCGCCAAGGGGCCGGGAGACAGGGTGACCGGCGCGACGGTGAACGGTTCCGGCTCGTTCGTGTTCCGCGCCGAGCGCGTCGGCTTGGACACGCTTCTCGCGCGCATCGTTCACATGGTGGGCGAGGCGCAACGCACGCGCGCACCGATCCAGCGCCTCGCCGACCTCATCGCTGCTTACTTCGTGCAGGTCGTCGTCGTCATCGCGGTCGTGACGGCGCTCGTCTGGACGCTGTTCGGTCCGGAGCCGGGGGTGACGTACGCGCTCGTCAATGCGGTCGCGGTGCTCATCATCGCGTGCCCCTGCGCCGTGGGCCTCGCCACGCCGATCTCGATGACCGTGGCGATGGGGCAGGGCGCGCTCTCCGGAATCCTGTTTCGCAATGCCGAGGCCATCGAGCGCATGCGGGAGATCGACACGCTGGTCGTCGACAAGACCGGAACGCTCACCCTCGGCCATCCGGCGCTCACGGACTTTGTCGCCGAGGAACTGTCCGAGCGCGAGGCGCTGGCGCTCGTTGCCGGGGCTGAGCAGCCGTCGGAGCATCCGATCGCCCGCGCGATCGTGGACGGAGCAAAGGCGCGCGGCGCGGCGCCGGGCGCAGCGCAGGACTTCGATGCGGTCAACGGGCTCGGCGTGCGCGCGCGCGTGAATGGGCATGAAGTGCTCGTCGGCAGCCGCGCGTTTCTGGCGCAATCAGGTATCGATACCGGCCGCTGGGAGAGCCAATCCGACGGCTGGCGCGGACAGGCGAAGACGGTGGTGTTCTTCGCAGTGGACGGCCAAGCGCGCGGCATGGCGGCCGTTGCCGATCCGATCAAGGACACCACACCGGAGGCGATCGCCAAGTTAAAGCGGGAAGGCGTGCGGATCGTCATGCTCACCGGCGATGGCAAACGTACGGCTGCGGCAGTGGCGCGCCAACTCGGCATTGACGACGCGGTCGGCGAGGTACTGCCCGAAGACAAGGCGAAGCACGTGAAGCGCCTGCAAGCGGAAGGCCGCAAGGTGGGGATGGCCGGGGACGGGATCAACGATGCGCCGGCGCTGGCGCAGGCCGACGTGGGCATGGCCATGGGCACCGGGACCGACATCGCGATGGAAAGCGCCGGGGTCACGCTCGTCAAGGGCGACCTGCGCGGCATCGCGCGCGCAATCCGGCTTTCGCACGCCACGATGCGCAACATCCGGCAGAACCTAGTATTCGCATTCGGCTACAACGCGCTCGGCATTCCGGTGGCGGCGGGGGTCCTTTACCCGGGCTTCGGCTTGTTGCTGTCCCCGATCTTCGCCGGCGCGGCCATGGCCATGAGCTCGGTATCGGTGGTGTTCAATGCTCTGCGGCTGCGCCGTATTTCGCTTTAGCGCTTGGCTTGACCTGGATCAAGAGTCACGACCCGGTCAGTGCCATGCTGACCATGCCATGAGTACGCGGCTCGTGTTCTTCGTTCTCGGGCTGATCGCCGTTTCGGCGCTGCTATTTCAGCCGATCTGCGAAGCTGCAGAGCAGCTTCCTGCGCTCGCGCACAGCGTAGAAGGCGATTCCTGCTGCTCGACGGTTGCCCCTCCAGTGCCGCGTACGGCGTCTCTCGTCAACGCTTCTAGCATTCCTGTCGCGGCGCCTGCCGCCGGCCACCCGGCCTTTCGGCCGCACGTGATCATCTACGATGCGCTGCCGGCCGCCGCACCTCCCTTAGTCCTCAGCTACTACGTCCGCTCAGCGCGCATCCAGCGCTGAGATTCCCGCCGCTTGTTGCCCGCGAACGTGCGATGGCACGGGCTCGCGGTGCGTCGCATCGACCACTACGAAAGGAGCTGAAGATGAACAATCCCGTCAAATCCGGCGTGGCGCTCGCCGTAACCGTGGCGATCGGGTACGCGGCATGCACCCTCGTCTTCTGGCTGTGGCCGGAAGCCGCGGCGACTTTCATGAGCTCGCTGTTCCATGGGCTCGATTTCCGCAAGCTGCAGAGCGGCCCGGCGCTTTTCAACTTCGGGTCGTTCGTCTACGCGCTCGTGGGCATCGCGATCTGGGCTTTTGGGCTCGGCGCCGTGTTCGGCTGGCTCTCCGGACGGATTCGCAGTTGAACCACCATGGCGGAGCATTCGCACCACAAGCGTGATGGCGGCGGCGCGAGCCGCTGGGTCTTCTGGGGCTTCGTGCTGATCGCGGGGTTCTTTGTGCTGACAGAGCACGGGGCTCACGCTTTCCAGTATCTGCCGGTCCTGCTGCTGCTCGCTTGCCCGCTCCTGCACCTGCTTCACGGCCACGGGAAGAACCATGATCGCCCAAGGTAACGGCGCGGCGTACGGTCTATGGAGCCTCGTGGCCGTCAACTCGCTCGTCTTCATCATCTTCGCATTCAGCTTCGCCAAGCCGCAGAGCCGGCGCGACTGGCGCTCCTTCGGCGCTTTCTCGGCATTCCTCGTGGCGCTCTTCGCCGAGATGTACGGATACCCGCTGACGATCTATCTGCTCTCGGGATGGCTGACCAGCAGGTTTCCCGGAGTCGATTTCCTTTCTCACGACGCCGGGCACCTCCTCGAGATGATGTTCGGCTGGAAGGCGCACCCCCATCTCGGTCCGTTCCACTTACTAAGCATTGCTTTCGTCGGCGCCGGCTTCTGGCTGCTGGCCGCGTCGTGGAAGGTTCTGTACGAAGCACAGCGCGCGCATCGGTTGGCGACTACGGGGCCATATGCGCGGGTGCGGCACCCTCAATACATCGGCTTCGTGCTGATCATGTTCGGCTTCCTGCTGCAATGGCCGACGCTCGTCACGCTCGCGATGTTCCCGATCCTTGTCTACATGTATGTCCGCCTCGCACGCACCGAGGAGCGGGATGCGCTTGCCGAATTCGGCGAGCAATACCGCAGCTACATGCGATCGGTCCCGGGATTCTTTCCCGAGCTGTCAACCCTTACGAAAGGAGTCTCATCATGAAAAAGCTGCTAGCCGCAATGATCGCTGGTCTCATTTTCGCGTTGCCGGTGAGCGGTTTCGCCGCGCCCGACGAGGCGCAGAAAGCGCTCATCCAGAAGGCGCAGGACGCGAGGAAGAAGCTCGCCGCCGCGCAGGCTGCCTCGGGAGCCGAGCGGCAGAAGATGATGCAGGAGCACATGAAGATGATGCAGGAAATGATGGCGCAGATGCGCAAAGCCAAGCCGCGCGCCGGCATGACGCCCGAGCAGATGCGAGAGTGGATGGACGAGCACCTGAAGCTTATGGACCAGATGATGGGCCAGATGATGGACGAGCATCACATGATGATGCAGGGCATGGGTAGCGGCGGAATGATGGGCGGAGGCATGGGCAAGAAATGAGGAGAGAGCCATGAATCGTCGATTTCTGACCGTAATCGTCTTCGCTTCGCTCGCGACAATCGCAGGATGCGGCGAACGCGAGCAAGTCGTTGTCTACAAGGACGGCAAGTATCAGGGCAAGCCCGATGCCAGGCCTTGGGACAACGCCCCGCCAGCTAATGGCTCGGCGGGCTGGAAGCAGGGAGATCACTCGGGCTGGGAAAACCAGCTACGGGCGCGCAGTGCAGGCCAGAACGAGAACCGGCGCATCGGCCACTGAAGTTGGGATTGATCCAAGTCGAGTCCTGGGACCGAACGGCTGCCATGCTGTAGCTGCTATTTGGAAAGGACCTCGCAATGTCGAGCACAACCACATGAGGGACGCGAAGCAAGGGCCCGCGCCGTCGACCGCGCAGCCGACAGCGCCCTCCACGCGCAAATCGCTGCGTCCGGCCTCTTGAAACATGATCCGGGCATAATGGCGCTTCCGTGATGCACACGCGTTACCGCTTCTTCGCTGCGCTCGCCGCACTGGCGGCGATGCTCTTCGCGCAAGCCGCGTTCGCCCTTGTCGCCTGCGACCCGGTGCACGCGAAGTCACGGGCGCACATGATCGGTGCACAGCAAAGCGAGGCGCCCTGCCATGAGCCGGCAGATAACGCCCAGCTTTGCCTTACGCACTGCCAAGCCGGTGACCAGACCCTGGACAAGCATCAGGTCAAGGTTCCTGCTGTGCCGTCCCAGGCAGTGCTTCTTCTTCGCAGTTGGCCGGACGCCGCTCGGCCCGCAATATTCGATCCCCGCGCACCTTCTCCGTTCGCGGGTCCTCCGCCGCGCATCCTCTTCCGCTCGCTCCTGATCTGATCCGCTGCCCGTTGCGGGGCAGTTGAAGTCGTCTTTCTCGCAGTCATTGGATCGGAGCGACAAATGAAGATTTCGCATTGCATGGCCGCCGTCGTGCTCGCGCTGGCGCTGCCCGTGGCGGCGCAGGAGCCCCTCGACCCGCAGCTCGCCGCGCTGCTCGCGGAGGCGGCGCAGAACAATCCGGATCTGCAGGCCGCGCGGCGCGAGGCGAACGCTGCGCGCAGCCGCGTCTCGCCTGCCGGGGCGTTCGACGATCCGATGCTGGAAGTCGGCGTGCTCAACTATCCCGTCGAGTCCCGGAGCTTCAAGACCGAGGACATGACGATGAAGATGATCGGCTTCGCGCAGCGGCTGCCGTATCCGGGCAAGCGCGCGCTGCGCCGCGATGTCGCGGAGAGCGAGGCACTCGCCGTCGAGAGCAATCTGCAGGAGCTCGCGAACCGCGTGCGGCGCGACGTCAAGGTCGCGTACTTCGAGCTCGGCTTCGTCGACGAGTCGCTGCGCCTCGCGGAGAGGAACCGGCGCGTACTGGAGCAGTACCTGTCGATCGCGGAGGCCCGGTACGGCGTCGGGCAGGGCACCCAGGCCGACGTGCTCAAGGCGCAGACCCAGGTATCGAAAATGCTCGAGGAGCTGATCAAGCTCGGCCGCGAGCGCCCGATGCTCGAGGCCGAGCTCAACCGCGCCGCGGGCCGCGGCGCGGCGCCGGGAGCCATCAACCCGCCGCCGGCGCAGGCGCGCGACGTAGCGCTGCGGCTGGACGAGCTGCGCGCCTCGGCGCGCGAGAACCGGCCGCAGCTCGCTGCGCAGCAGCGAATGATGGATCGCAACGCGAAGGCGGTCGAGCTGGCGCGGAAGGACTATTACCCCGACTTCGACGTGCGCGTCTCCTACGGCCAGCGCGACAACTTCCAGGACATGCGCCGCGAGGACATGATCAGCTTCACTGTGGCGATCAACCTGCCGGTGTGGCGCGAGTCCAAGCGCGATCCGCGGGTCACCGAGGCTCAAGCGATGCGCGACCAGGCTTCGACCATGTACCAGGGGCGCCTGAACGAGCTCGACGCCATGCTGCGCCAGCAAGTCGCGGCCGCCGAACAGTCGCTGAAATCGGTGCGTCTCTACGAGACCGGGCTCCTGCCGCAGGCGAGGCTTACCGCCGATGCCTCGCTCGCGGCCTATCGAGTCGGCCGCGTCGATTTCTTCAGCCTCCTCGACAGCCGCATGACGGTGTTCAACGCGGAGGTCGGCTACGCCGCGGGCCTCGCCGCCTACAACAAGGCGCTCGCCGAGATCGAGTTCCTGGTAGGGAAATCACTATGAACCGAACGATAGCAATAGGAGCGGCAGCACTGGCCGCCGCCGCAGCGCTCGGCACGGGCTACTGGCTTGGCTTGCGCAGCCACTCCGCCCCCGAAGCCGCACCCGCCGCGGGCGCGAGCGCAGCCAAGAGCGAGCGCAAGGTCCTCTATTACCGCAATCCCATGGGGCTGCCCGATACCTCGCCCGTGCCGAAGAAGGACTCGATGGGGATGGATTACATCCCGGTGTACGAAGGCGAGGAGCCGCCGGCCAAGGCGGGCACCGTCAAGATCAGCCTCGACAAGGTGCAGCTCCTCGGCGTCAGGACCGAGCCCGCCGCGGAGCGCGAGTTGCGGCGCGCAGTGCAGGCGGTCGGGACCATCCAGGC
>DATADT010000425.1:0-6318 GCA_036258355.1 Burkholderiales bacterium | reverse complement strand
CGGCACAACACGCGTCCCAGGGGATTCCCCATGAGCTCCATAGTTCGCGAGCGGCGAAGGGCCTTCCTGCTGTTTCTCGGCGCCTGCTTCGTCGCACTTATGACCGCGCTGCCGATTGTCACGGCGCAGGTGCAGGAAGAGGTAGCGAAGAAGGAAATGTCGTCTGCCGCCGCCGGCCCGTCGGCGGACTCGCCCGACTTCGACCGCACCGACCGCAACAGGGACGGCATCGTGGACAAGTCCGAAGCCGGCGGAGTGCCGGGGCTCTCGGCCAACTTCGAGCGCGCCGATCGCAACAAGGACGGCAAGCTCGACCGCGAGGAATTCGCGGCGGGGCTGCGTATCCTCGAGGTACGCAGATAGATGGCTCCGGAGCTTCGGCTGGCGCCGGATGAAAACAGTGCCGCTCGTGCGCCAGGCGATGAAGCGCGCGCGCCCTATTGGAAGCTTCTGGAAAAGCGCTCGGCATGGGTGCCGGGCTGATCGTGAAGGAGAACTAGAAGATGTCTGCAGCAGCAACCGCGGCGGGTTACCTATACGCTTCCGGCCGCCTGCGCGGCCGCGGCGCGCGCGAGCAGGAGCAGGAACAGCAGCAGGAACCACAACCACAACAGCAGCCGGAAAAGAAGCCCGCGCGCAAGGAGGAGATCCGCATCGCCGTGCTGCCTGAGCGCGAGGCGCCCCGCAGCCTCGCGAGCCCCGCGCCCAGGAAAACGCCGAAGATCGAATACCGCACCCGGAAGCGCTGGACTGCGGAATGAGCTCGAGGTCCGGCGGCCTCTTCCGTTTTAGAACTTCCAGCGCACGTTGAGCATTACCTGCTCGTAGTCGTAGTCGCCCCCGGGAATGTTGGAGGTGCGCTCGCCGTAGTCGAATCCCAGGCCGATCTGCACGTGACGCTGCAGCTCCCAGCCGGCGCCCAAGCGCCAGGTTTGCACCGTGTCTTCGCGGTCTCCGAGCCCGAGCCTGAGGGCGTCGGGGTCGCCTTTGTAGACGAGGTCCTCGTAGATGTAGCGCGCGCTGAACACGAGCTTGAAAGTCGCGGCCCAGCTCACGCCGAGGGCGCCGCCCTGGGTCAGCACGTGGGTGGCCGTGACGTCGGCCAGGCTCTCAGGCACACGATAGCCTTCGAGGCTGAAGATGACGCTGGACGTGGGCAGCCACTCGACCAGAACGCGGTAGCTCGTGCCGTTGAAATCCCGGCCCGAAACGGTGTCATAGCCGCGATCGAGGTAGCCGACGCGGCCGTTGATCTTCCACTGGGCGCCGAGCGCGTAGGCGAGGGTGGCTGCGACTTCGGCCTGGTCATAGTCGTCAATGAACGACTCTACGCCCGCGCCGACGGGTACGTCGACACGCGCTTCGCCGCGCGTTCCCACCACCTCGACGCCGATCTCGTTCGCGAGCGGCGAGCGATAGGTCAGGCCACCCCGCAGCGATGCGGCGTTCAGCCAACTGAGCTCATCGTTGTCTCGTTTGTCACGGAAGTGCTCGGCGCCGCCGAAGATGCGCCATCTCGGCGAGATGCGGTAACCGCCGTTCACGAGCGCGCTCTCCTCCGAAATCATGGTCCGTTCCGGGGTTCGCAACTCACCTTGATCGGCCAGCCTTTTCCTGCGCCCGTAGCGCACCACGCCGTCCAACTGGTTACCGATCTCCCAGAGCCAGTCGCCGCGCAGACCGTACGCGAAGTGGTCCAGCTCGTTGAAGTCGGCGTAGTCGTGGTACTCCCCGTAGCCCTCGAGCAGCAGCCGCTGTCGGCCGGCAATGCGCGTCAGGCTGCGTCCGCCGAACCCCAGGCGCGCGATCGTGTCGGACTGCTCGCCCGTCGCCACACGGAAGGGATTGCTGTCGTACATGGCGCCGCCGTAGGCAAATATCGTCCATGGACGCCCGGGATCGGCGGGCCATGCGGGAAAGCGGCCGTCCGACGGGTAGGGCAGCGTGTCGACCGTGTCGAACGCCAGCGCCGCAACGGGCGCCAGCGCAAGCAGTAGGGCGGCGTGTATCCAGCGCGACATCATCGGGCGTTCTTTCTCTTGTTCAGTGCGCGCCGATTCTAGGCCTCGCTGCCCGCACTGTCTGCCCCAGCGAAAGCCGGAAGGTGGAACGTCGCTCCATGGCGACACCAAAGCTCGTGGCGCAGCGCAACGAGGATTGATTTCAAAGCATTATGCACCTGGCACGGCCGTTGCAGGTGAAGGGCTCCAATGGTCCGGCTGCGCTGGCGCGTTGTGGCGCTCGTCCTCGCGATGGGGGTCGCGGCCGCATGCGCCGCGGCGGTTCTAGTGCCGACCGAGTATGTCGTCAGCGGCGGCGTACTGCTCTCCCAAGGCATGCTGAAAGTCGAGCTCGCGTCCCTCGATCCGTACGCCGCCCCGGCGCTGGTTCGCGCCGCAATCGAGAAGCATGCCGATGCCCTTCTCGTCGGTCCGCCGACCGTACTGCCGGTGGGCCCGGCGGACGGAACGCACGTTGCGCTCGCCGCGGCCGGGGCGCTGTTGCTTGGCGCGCTCACGCTGTGGCTGCGCAGAGGTCCGGTTGCGCGCTCCGAAAGCGAGCTCGTTGCCGAGCTTGGCGCGCCGCTCCTCGCGGCGCGCCCGCTTGAGCCGCAGGAGCTTTCCCGGCTCATGCTCGAGCACTGGTTTGGCCACGGCCATGGCGTGCTGCCGGTCGTGAGCGCTGACAGGGGTAAGGGGCGCTCACGGGTAGCGGTCGAACTTGCCCGCGCCTTCGCGCGCGCGGGCTTGCCTACGCTCCTCATCGACGCCGACCTGCGCTCGCCGACGCTGCACCGCGCCTTCAGCCTGCGCAACCGCGCCGGCCTGGCCGACTTCCTCGAGGGCGGCCGCACGCGCCTCCAGCACTGCGAGGAAAACCTCTCGGTGCTGGTCGCGGGGCGCACGCGTGCCGATCCGCTCGAGCTTCTCAGCCACCGGCGCATGCAAGAGCTGCTCGCGGCGGCGGCCCGGCGCTATCGCGTCGTGCTGGTGGACACGCCGGCTGCCGCGCGCGGCCCGGACCTGCAGCTCTCTGCCGCCTTCGCCGGCGGAGCGCTCGTCGTCGCGACCTTCTCCACGAAGAAATCCGCCCTGGCGCGCCTGCGCGAGCTGCTCACCTTCAGCAAGGCGCGCGTCGTCGGCACTGTCCTCAGCCCGGCGTGATGGACGATCGCGGCTACGTCGCCCAGGCGCTCTTCGATCGCCTGAGCCGCGAGGGCGTGCGCTTCCGCGTCCTCGGCGACACCAGCGGCTATCCGGAGCAGGCGCCCGCGGTGGTGCAGCTCGCCGTCGCCCCGAAAGCGCTTGCCGCGATGCCTCGCCTCGTGGCCCGCTTTTGCCAGGAGCTCGACCTGCAGATCGTGCGCCTTGCGCCGGAGGACAGCCGGGCCTGGCGCTTCGTGCTGGCGTGGAGCGACGAGGTCGGCCGGCCGCGCTTCATGACCGTGCGGCTGTGCAGCCACTATTGCCGCGGCATGCGCTGCTACCTGCGCGCTGGCGAGCTCCTCACCGGAGCGCCGGAGACGCTCTTCGCCCATGCGCTGGTCGACGCGGTCGAGGACGGCGAGCTTTCATCCGAGGCGGCCGAGTGGCTGTCCGTGCTGTGGAATGAGGACGCGCACGGGGCCGCCGATCGCATCGCGGCCTTCTGGCCGGCAGCCTCGACCGTGCGCGTGCTCGCGCAGGCGGCGGACCACGGCGAGTGGGGACCGGTGCGCTCGAGCCTCGCCGCCCTGCGGCGCACCCTGCGCCGCGCGGTGTGGCCCACCCCCGCCGACATCGCGACCCACCTCGTCGTCATGGCGCGCAACCTCGTGCAGCCGGAGCGCGCTTCGGTCGCCTTCCTCGGCCGGGAGAGCCCGGTGCGAAGCGAGGTTCTGCGCCACGTGGCCCGCGACCTAGCCCCGCTCGGCCTCAGACTCTTCGAGGCGGGGGTACATTCCGCGCGCGGCGCCTTGCGCGTGGTTTTCGACGGCCAGGACGACCCAAGGCAGCAGGATGTCGTCGCGCTCGACAGCGCCCGCGGTGTCTCGGCCACTGTGGTGGAGGTCGAGCGCGCCATCCTGCGCTGGCTCGAGTGCCGGGTCGAGCGCCGCTACCCGGACGCGCTGGTGGGCGCAAATCCGATCGCGGCGCGCATTTTGCAGCTCGCGGTGCGCAACCGCATCCCGCTCGTTCAGCTCTTCATGAATTGCTCGATCGGCTGCCGGCTCGGCTCGCCCGTGCTGATGCCGTATCCGTTCGGCATCGTGATCGAGCCCGGTACGCGCATCGGAAGCCGGGTGACCGTAATGCACCAGGTGAGCCTGCTCGGAGCCCCGGTGATCGAGGACAACGTGACGATCTGGCCGGGGGCGAAGGTGACCGGCCCGGTGCGCATTGGGCGCGGCGCGACCATAGGGCCGAACGCCGTGGTCACCGAGGACGTTCCTTCGCATGACACCGTCGTCGTCGAAAAACGATCTCATAATCACGGGAGCGTCGTGAACGCGTGACATTGGTCCCAGTCCAATGTCGTGGAAAGCTCACAGAGTGATTTTTTACCCGCGCTCGTTTCTCGCGCTGTTGCTCGCGGGCTTCACGCTCGTCATCCTGCCGCTGGTCGGCGCCCTCGGGTACTCGGCGTGGAACACCGAGCGCCTCGCCGGCAAAAGCCGCACCGCGGTGTTCAACGCCTCGCAGGCGGCGCGCGCCAGCCGGTCGCTCGTCGACCGCATCGCGGCGATCGAGCGCGTCGCGCAGCAGATCTCGCTGCTGAACGACCCGGCACTCGAGGTCGACTACGCGCGCGTGCACCGCAGCTTCAAGCAGCTCGCCGGCGAGATCGCGCAGCTGCCGCTCGACGACGCGCAGGCGCATGCGCTCAACGTTACCGTCGAGCGCGAGCAGAGCCTGTACGACCTCCTCACGGCCTCGCCTCGCCCGCGCCTGGATGCGCAGGAAGTAGGAGCGCGCATCGACGCCCTGATCGACAGCGCGCGCGACGTGCTCGCGATCAACAGCCGCGTGGTGGACCGCGAGGTCGAGAGCCTGCGCGTCTCGGCGGAGAACGTCCAGCGCAACATCATCCTGCTTCTCATCTTCAGCACCGCGGTGGCGCTCGCCATCGCGCTGGCATTGACGCGCTACATCGCGCGCCCGATCGGCGAGATCGATGCCGCGATCCGCCAGCTCGGCGGCGCGGACTTCTCCCGGCCGATCTCGGTGCGCGGCCCTGAGGACCTGCGCTACCTCGGGCGGCGCCTCGACTGGCTGCGCCGGCGGCTCGACGAATTCGAAACGCAGAAGAACCGGTTCCTGCGCCACGTGTCCCATGAGCTCAAGACGCCGCTCACCGCGCTGCGCGAGGGCGCCGAGCTCCTGAACGACCAGGTGGCCGGCCCGCTCGCGCCGCCGCAGCGCCAGGTGGTCGGCATCATGCGCGACAACAGCGTGAAGCTCCAGCGTCTCATCGAAGAGCTGCTCGACTACCAGCGGGCGCTGCACGCCGCTGCGTCGCTCGTAGTAGAATCGGTCCCGCTCGAGGCGCTGGTCCAGGAAGCGGTGGAGGCGCACGACCTCGCGGCGCAGGCGAAAGGCCTGCAGCTCGCGATCGACGCAGAGCCCGCCACCGTCGAGGCGGATCCGGAAAAGCTGCGCTCGATCATTGACAACCTGGTGTCGAACGCGGTGAAGTTCACCCCGCCGGGCGGGACGGTCACGGTGTCGGCGCGCGTGGGAACCGGAAGCTCGGCCGGCGAAGCGATCATCGAAGTGCACGACACCGGGCCGGGCGTGCCGCCCGAAGAGCGCGAGTCGATCTTCAACCTGTTCTTCCGCGGCCGCAGGTCGGAGCACGGCACGGCCTCCGGCGGCACGCGCGTAAAAGGCACGGGCCTGGGCCTCGCCATCGCGCGGGAGCTGGTCGAAGCGCACGGCGGCCAGATCGCGGTGCTCGGAGGAGATGCCGGCGGCCATTTCCGCGTCACATTGCCGCGCCGTTCGGCGCGTGCGTTTGCCGACGCGGCGTAAACATGGCTTCGCAATAATTAGTGCCTGCAAGGAAAGACGAGGAGAGCGTAATGACGAACGAGAACCCGCGCGTTGTGCTGGTGGACGACGACAAGGACCTGTTGCAGCTGATCGCGATGCGGCTCACGGCCTCGGGCTACGCGGTGACCGCGGTGGAGTCGGGCGAGGCGGCGTTGGCGGCGCTGGCGGTCTCGCGCCCGCAGGTGGTGGTGACGGACCTGCGCATGCAGGGCATGGACGGGATGGCGCTGTTTGACGCGATCCACCGCGACTCGCCCTCGCTGCCGGTGGTGATCCTGACTGCGCA
>DATADT010000424.1:0-6063 GCA_036258355.1 Burkholderiales bacterium | reverse complement strand
CGCCTCGAGGTTCCAGCCGCCCATCACGTTTGCCGGCACGATCCAGAAGTAGGCGCGGCGGCCGTCGAGGGTCGAGATCTCGTCGGCTTCCCAGTCCTCCATGCTGAATGAGTGCGACACGACGCGCGTGCCGGGCCGCATGGACAGGATCTGGGGCCTGAGCTTCATGTTGAGCGCGGGGAGCAAGTACAGCGTGATCACGGTGGCCTGGCTGAAGTCGGTGGCGAAGATGTCGCCGTGCCGGATCACCGCCTTGCCCTGGCCGGTTCCGGCGATGCCGGCCTTTTGCGCGTTCTCGTTCGCATGCTTCACCATCTCGGCGTTGTACTCGATGCCGACGGCACGCGCGCCAAACTTCTGCGCCGCCATGATCGTGATCTTGCCGTCGCCCGCGCCGAGGTCCCACACGTAGTCGTTCGGCGTCACCTGCGCCATCACGAGCATGCGCTCGACGACATCGTCGGGCGTCGGGACCCAGATCACGTCCTTGCCGGCCTGGCCGACCTGCGGCGTGTACTGCGCTGCTGCGAGCGCCACGAACAGGGAAAGAAAGAGGGTCGTCGAGAAGCGAAGAAGAGCGGTCATTACGGGTTCCGAGGAATTGAAGGGCAGCGAAATGTAGCAGAAAGGTGTCCCGCCTTGGCGAAACACCCTCGTGCCGGGAATATTCCTGCCTAGAGCACGTCGGCGGCGTGGTCGGCAAGGCGCGAGCGCTCGCCGCGGGCGAGCGTGATGTGCCCGGCGTGCCCCCAGTCCTTCATGCGGTCGACCACGTAGGTAAGGCCCGAAGATCCTTCGGTGAGGTAGGGCGTATCGATCTGCGCGATGTTGCCGAGGCATGCCACCTTGGTGCCCGGACCGGCGCGCGTCACCAGCGTCTTCATCTGCTTCGGCGTCAGGTTCTGCGCCTCGTCGATGATCAGCCACTTGTTGACGAACGTTCGGCCGCGCATGAAGTTGAGCGACTTGATCCTGATGCGCGAGCGCACGAGGTCGCGCGTCGCGGCGCGGCCCCACTCGCCGCCCGACTCGTCGGAGGCGTTGAGCACGTCGAGGTTGTCCTCGAGCGCGCCCATCCACGGCTGCATCTTCTCCTCCTCGGTGCCCGGGAGGAAGCCGATGTCCTCGCCGAGCGGCACCGTGACCCGCGTCATGATGATCTCGGAGTAGCGCTTGTCGTCCAGCACCTGGGTGAGGCCGGCCGCGAGCGCGAGCAGCGTCTTGCCGGTTCCCGCCTGCCCGAGCAGGGTGACGAAATCGACCGCCGGGTTCATGAGAAGATTGAGCGCGAAGTTCTGCTCGCGGTTGCGCGCGGTGATGCCCCACACCGAGTTCTTGGCGTGCGTGTAGTCGCGCAGCGTCTCGAGCACCGCCATGCGGCCCGAGGCCTCCTTCACCAGGGCGTAAAGCGGCCGCTCGCCCGACTCATCGTATACGAACTCGTTCAGGTGCAGCTTCGGCACGAGCGGCCCGCGCACGCGGTAGTAGGTATGACCTTCCTTCTTCCAGGATTCCATGTCCTTGCCGTGGGTGTTCCAGAAGTCGCGCGGCAGCGGGCGCACGCCGGTGTAGAGCAGGTCCGCATCCTCGAGCACCTTGTCGTTGGTGTAATCCTCGGCCGCGAGCCCGAGCGCGCGCGCCTTGATGCGCATGTTGATGTCCTTCGACACCAGCACCACTTCGCGCTCGGGGTGCTTCTGCTGGAGCGAGCGCACCACGGCGAGGATCTGGTTGTCGGTGCGGCCCGAGGCGAGCGTCGCGGGCAGCTCGCCGTGGATCGCCTCGGTCTGCAGGAAAAGCCGCCCCTTCGACTGCTGGCCGTCCCGGATCTTGATCGCGAGGCCCTTCTTGATCGACTCCAGGTCGCCGCTCACGATCTCGTCGAGGAACCGGCTCGCCTGGCGCGCGTTGCGCGCGACGTCCGACAGCCCGCGCTTGTGCTGGTCGAGCTCCTCCAGCGTCGCGATCGGCAGGTAGAGGTCGTGCTCGTCGAAGCGGAAGAGGCTCGTCGGATCGTGCATCAGCACGTTCGTGTCGATGACGAAGAGCTTCTTCACTTTGGCTTTCTGGCGGGACGGCTTCACGGCGGGGACGGACTCTGCCTCTGCTGCGGGCGGCTCGACATCATAGGGCTTTAACAAAGTTCAATACCTCCTGGACGTGGCCCGGCACCTTGACCCCGCGCCATTCGCGCGCCACCCTCCGCTTTTCGTCCATTACGAAGGTGCTGCGCTCGATGCCGCGGACCTTCTTTCCGTACATGTTCTTCATCTTGATCACGCCGAACAGCTTGCACGCGGTCTCGTCCGCGTCCGAGAGCAGCTCGAACGGGAACTTCATCTTCGCCTTGAAGGCTTCGTGCGACTTGAGCGAGTCGCGCGAAATACCGAACACTTCCGCGCGCGCGTTCCTGAATTGCTGGTGCAGATCTCTGAAGTCGGCGCCCTCGGTGGTGCAGCCCGGCGTGTTGTCCTTCGGATAGAAATACAGGACCAGCTTGCTGCCGCGCTCGCTCGAAAGCTTGAAGGTGCCGCCGCCAGTGCTGGGAAGGCTGAAGTCCGGGGCCGGCTTGCCGAGCATTTCCAGGGTTTCTTATGCCTCTTCTGAGCAATGCGCTGTAACGCCTTCATTGAACACAAGTAATGTTGCAGGCGCAAGCGCGACGTCTTCCTGCCTGATTAAAAAGGTCTTTTCAAAGGACGAGAGGGAGGTCTACGAGTGACGGCCAAGGAAGCGGCGCAGCTCGGCGAGAAGCTCCCTCGGCTTCTCCTCGGGGATGAAGTGGCCGCACTGGAGCGCACGGCCGCGCACGTCGGTCGCCACTTCGCGCCAGTCGGAAAGGCAGTCGAAGAGCGCCTCGATCACGCCTTGCCGGCCCCATAACGCGAGGAGCGGCATCCTGAGTTTCCTGTGCAGGTCTTTGCGATCGTGCACGAGGTCGATGGTGGCGGCGGCGCGATAGTCCTCGCAGGTCGAGTGCGCATCGAAGCAGCGCGCGTACTCGGCGAGCGCGCGCCGGTCGAATACCTTGAGGCCCGTCTTTCCGCGGCCGAGGCGCTTAAGGATGTAGTCCGGGCCCATGTTTTGGAGCATCTGCTCCGGCAGCGGCGCCTCCTGGATGAGGAAGAACCAGTGGTAGTAGGCCTTCGCGAACTGTATGTTTGTGCTCTGGTACATCTTGAGCGTGGGCGAGATGTCGAGCACGGTAAGCGTCTGTACCCGCCGGCCGTGGTCGCGCGCCATGCGGTGCGCGACGCGGCCGCCGCGGTCGTGGCCGACGACGTGGAACTTGACGAAGCCGAGCGCTTCCATCGCTTCGACCATGTCGAGCGCCATCGCGCGCTTCGAGTAATTCGCGTGGCCGGGAACGCCGCGCGGCTTGGAGGAGTCGCCGTAGCCGCGAAGGTCCGCGCACACCACGGTGTACTCGTGCGCGAGCGCCGGCGCCACCTTGTGCCAGATCGCGTGTGTCTGCGGATAGCCGTGGAGCAGCAGCACCGGCGGGCCCTCGCCGCCGGCGACGAGGTTGATGCTCGCTCCGCTCGCCCTGATTCTTTTCCTGATGAACCCCGGGAAAAGGCTCATTCGAAGAGCAGCGCGGCGGCCACTTTCCGTTCCTCGGCCACCAGGATGTTGTACGTGCGGCAGGCGGCGTGCACGTCCATCACTTCGAGACCGATCCCCGCCTGCACGAGCGCCGCGGTGAGCCGCGGATGCGGAAAGCGCTGGCGGGCTCCGGTGCCGAGCAGCACGATCTCGACATCGAGCTTTTTCAGAAACTGGAAATCCTCGGCGGTGAGCGCGTCGAAGCCGGCAACGGACCATTCTTCGATGCGATCAGGGAGCACCACGAGGCTCGAAGCGCGCCGCTCGCCGTTCACCATCACGTAGCCTTCGCCGTATCCCGTGATCGTGTTGACGCCGCTCGGGCGGGAGGCGTGGAGTTTCACGCTAGTAATTCTAATGCTGTGAGTATGGGCATGGCCTTGAGCTCCAAGTTGTCCTAGGCCGGCTTCTAGCGGCTCGAGGCAATCGGCCTGTACGTGGCGAGACTCCAAGACGCGCATAGCGCCGCCGTCCTTCAGCGCCGCACCCAACTGGGGTTGAAAAAAGAAAGCCCCGCAATTGCGGGGCTCCTTGAAGCCATCCGGCGCAAGACTTTAGGACGACGGTCTGACGCGAATGTTGTTTTCTACCTTGCTCACACCTTCAACGCTACGCGCCACCTTGAGACTAGTGAATCAAAACGATAAGAGATGGCAACGCATTGATCTCAATTTGCACTTCGATGAAGTGGTAGTAGAGGTAAAACGCGGCGGCCACGCCAAGCAGGCAGATATCTCGGCGCACTCCAAGGACTGTGGCGTTGCGCTGGAGCCTAAATATTGCACCTAGGCGGGGGTCGTGCATGCTCGTCAAATAGCGTGCAGGCGTTGGCATCTTTTCGATTAGGGTCAGCGTTAGTTAAAAGACTTAAGTGCCTCGTATGAACGCTCGCGTATCAGAACCACAAATCTGGTTTGATGATCCTCTCTTTCACGCTTCCAAGCGCGGCATTTATAGAGAAACCATTGTGTCTAGCGTGCGCAGCCGTGACAAATGCACGCAAGCTCTACAGTCTTGGCGGCGCAGGAAATGGCGAGCTGCACCGAGGCAAAATTCGCGGTCGGTAGTCCGGTCGACTCTACGGCTCGCTCGAGAAATGGCGCAATTGCATAACCGGCGCTGCGCACCGGTCCCGCAACACTTTCTTAGCGGTCCGTCTTCATGAAGAGCGGCCCACCCGACAGGGCGAGACGCACCAGGTCGGTCTGCCGGTGTACCCCGGTCTTTTCGAAGATGCTGCGCACCTGCGCGCGCACCGTCGACACGCGAACCCCATGGGCCACGGCAATCTGCTCCACCGTTTCGCCCAGCGTCAACGCAGCCACGACGCGCGCCTCGGCCTCCGTGAGGCCGTAGACACGGCGCACGCGCCGCGCGATGCGCTCGGCGTCGGGCCGCGGCCGGGCAATGACCACGAGCGCAAGCGGCAGGACGGGCACACGTTCGCCGTCCTTGGCAGGCTGAAGCGGTGACACGTTCACCTCGTACACCTCGTTCTTGCCCGCACGCACCGGAAAGAGCGACGAGCGACGCGCAGGCTGGGTTGCCTTGTGCAATGCGGTCTCGAGCGTCGTGTTCAACGCGGGATCGGAGAACCGCAGGCGCGAATTCGCCACGCTGACCGCCTCGTCGCCGGCGAGCAGGTTGCGCGCGCAGTCGTTCTGCTGGTGGACGGTGCCATTGGCGTTGACGATGAACGCAGTGACGCCCAGCCGGTCGAGGCTTGCGAGCAGGCTCTGCCAGCCGCGGTCGCGGCTAGGGTTCGTCAGCAAGTGCGCCACAGTCGAAAGTGCCTCGGGCCACCGCTCCGGAAACGCCGCGGCGGCGTGAATGGCCGCCGTTACGGTTGAAAATTCTTCCAGGCTGATTCGCATTCGCCTCCTTACGCGGTTTTGCCTCAATTTCCATTGGCACATCGGCCAAGAGCCGGGCGATTTCGCGCTCGGCTGCTTCGCCGCTCCTTCGGCAGAGAACGCAGGCAAAGCCTATCCCGTTGTCGGCCGATTTGTCGCCCAGCCTCGCACCGATGTTTCTGTCGTGGTCAATAGAACACTTTTGTCGTATCGATTGGGACACTCGCGGAGCTAATGCACGATCTGCGTGGATTGTTGTCGCCATTGCCTTCGTACTGCTCGCGGCATCGTTCGGCTACCGAAACTTCCTCTAGGCCGGCATCCGCTTCGCGCAGATGGCCAAAGCGGCCGCATGACGGCGACCCAACCACCCTATAATTCCACAATGCGTGAGTTTTCAAGGATTAAGCGGCTGCCGCCGTACGTCTTCAATATCACCAACGAGCTGAAGATGGCGGCGCGTCGCCGGGGCGACGACGTCATCGACCTCTCGATGGGAAACCCCGACGGGCCGACGCCGAAGCACATCGTCGAAAAGCTGGTCGAAGCGTCGCAAAGAATCGACACGCATGGCTATTCGGTCTCGCGCGGCATCCCGCGGCTG
>DATADT010000423.1:0-3619 GCA_036258355.1 Burkholderiales bacterium | reverse complement strand
TTGCGCAGCGCCGCCTCGGCCTGGCGCACCTGCGCCTCGCTCGCCGCGAGCGCCTGCGCCGCCGCGCGCTCGTCGATGCGCACGATCACCTCGCCCTTCTTGACGTAATCGCCGACGTCGAAGCGCAGCTCCACGATGCGTCCGGAAACTTGCGCTGCCACGGTGGACTGGCGCACCGCCTCGACCACCGCCTCGGCGCTGTAGGTGAGCTCGACGTCGCGCGCTTCGACCGCCGCGGTCTCGATGGCGGCTGTCTTCGCGGCGGCCTTGGGTGGCGGCTCGGCACCGCAGCCGGCGAGGAGCGCCACGAGCAACGCTGCGGCTACGCGTCTCACGCGTGCTCTTCGACCCACCGAACGAGCGAGCGCTTGTCGAGCGCGCCCGAGATGCGACCGGCCTCGCGGCCCGCCTTGAAGACGATCAGCGTCGGAATGCCGCGGATGTCGTGCCTTGCGGCGAGCAGCGGCGCATGGCATTTGCCGCAGCTCGGTTCTTCGCCCAGGCGCTCACCGGGGACCCGGTTGGCGGTCAGGCAGGACGGACAGACGACTTGAACCACGGCGTTCTCTTCAGGATGGACTCGAGAGGGCAAATTCCGGTGAAGCCGCTCTGAAACAGGTTCGTGCCGACGAAGGCCGTCAGCCACAGCCAGTTGAGGCTCACCGTGACCGCCAGGGCAAGGGAAATGAGGACCACCGCGCCGGCGAAGATGCGGACGACTTTTTCGATGCTCATGCGATTCTCCATGGGAGGAAAAGAGTCGCACTCATTGTGGCCACCGGCGCAGCCATGGTCTGCGACCCAGGTTCCATACTGCCGGGGGCTGCGTTTCCGGGGTTGACCTGCGTCAACTACACTCGACGCATGAAAGAGCAGCTTCTCGGGCGTTTTCCCTGCCTGGTGGGGCTGGATGCGTCGCGGCTCGAGGCGCTAGCCGCGCAGCCGACGGTTCGCGTACCGAAAGGTGCTGTGCTTTTCCGTCCCGGCCAGCCGTGCCGCGGGTTCCCTTTGCTGCTCGAAGGGACGGTGCGGGTGTCGCAAACCTCGCCCGGCGGGCGCGAGATCGTGCTCTACCACGTGGAGCCGGGGCAGGGCTGCCTGCTCTCCGGGGGCTGCCTGCTCGGGCACTCCGACTACGGCGCCTCGGGCGTCGCCGAGACCGATGCAGCGGTCCTCAACATCCCGCCGGCGCTGTTCCAAGAGCTCCTTGTCGAGCACGAGCCGTTCCGGCGCTTCGTGTTCGGCATGTACAGCGAGCGCCTGGCGCAGGTGATGCAGCTCGTCGAGGAGGTGGCATTCCGCCGCCTCGACGCGCGGCTTGCGCAACTCCTCGTTCAGCGCGGGCCGGTGGTGGCGGCGACGCAGCAGAAGCTCGCGGAAGAGCTGGGGAGCGTGCGCGAGATCGTGAGCCGGCTGCTGCGCCAGTTCGAGAGCCGCGGCTGGGTGGAGCTCGGCCGCGAGCGCGTCACGGTGCGCGATGCGCGCGCGCTCGCCGAGCTCGCGCGGTAAGCGCCGCTGCTACTTGCGCTTCAGGTAGAAGGTGAATTCCTTCTGCGCCGCGGCATGCGAGAGAAGGTCGTTGCCGGTCTGCTTGGCGAAAGCCTGGAAGTCCTTCACCGAGCCTGGATCGGTGGCGACGATCTTCAGTACCTGCCCGGACTGCATGTCGTTGAGCGCCTTCTTGGCGCGCAGGATGGGGAGGGGGCAGTTGAGGCCCCTCGCGTCGAGCTCTTTGTCGAAGTTCATGCCTGGGCTTTCCCTCGGTTAGCCGAAGCGCGCCAGCAGGTCGGCGATCTTGCCGGCGCCCTCGGGCTCGTGCCGGATCATGCATGACACCATCTCGTAGAACGCCCGGTCGAGCGCGCGGCGCGCGGCCGAGAGCTGCTGCGCGATGTTCTCGCAGGTGTGGTCCTCCTCGATCATGCGCCGCACCGCGCGCACCTGGCCTTCGATGCGCGCAAGCCGCGCGTCCATCGCTTTCTTGGCTTCCGGGTCGTGCATTACAGGGTCCATGAGGCCAGTATACACGGTGGAGTATAGGCTAGGCCATCAGTTAATCTGCATCCTTCCATACAGTAAGTGGATATCTCATACTCCCTAGGAGTATTAAATTCAGGAGGTACGCCATGACCGACACCGCAAGCCTTGAGCGCCTGATCGACGAGCGCCTGGAAGCGCTTCTTCCAAAGAAGCTCGCCGAGCTGAGAGAGAAGCAAACTCCGTCGCTGTGCATCATCGCCACCAAGGGAACGCTCGACTGGGCCTACCCGCCCTTCATCCTGTCGAGCACCGCCGCTGCGCTCGGCTGGAACGTGTCGGTGTTCTTCACGTTCTACGGGCTCAACCTGCTGAAGAAGGACCTGAGCGGCCTGAAGGTGAGCCCGCTCGGCAATCCGGGCATGCCGATGAAGATGCCTTTCGGCCCGGATTGGTTCAAGCACATCAACTGGAACATCCCGAACGCCGTGCAGGGCGTTATGCCGGGCTTCGAGACGCTCGCCACCACGCTCATGAAGAAGACGATCCACGACAAGGGGGTCGCCGGGGTGGAAGAGCTGCGCACCGCGTGCATCGAGGGCGGCGTGAACCTGATCGGCTGCCAGATGACGGTAGATCTTTTCGGCTACACGCCGAACGACTTTATTGCGGAAGTTAAAGAGTACTGCGGCGCGGCCACGTTCCTGCCGATGGCAAGGGACGCCGACGTCAGCCTTTTCATCTAAGGGGGGCTAGCGGCGCGAGAACTCGAGGAAGTACTGGTCGGGCAGGAAGGCGTGCTCGGCAGTGAGCGCGTAGCCGGCTCGGGCAAGCTCGGCCTTGACGCGCTCGGGGTCGATGCGCGAGCGCTTGGGCGGACCGCGCGGCGAATCGAGCTTGAAATCGATCACGGCCAGGCGGCCGGCGGGGGCGAGCGAGCCGGCAAGCTTGCGGAAGTAGGGCTCCCGGTCATCGATGTGGTGGTAGACGTCCACGAGCAGGACTAGATCGACCTGCGCCGGCAGGCGCGCATCGTCGGGCGCGGCGGCCACTGCGCTCATGTTCTTCAGACCCTCGCGCTGTGCGCGCGCCGCGAGATGCTTCACCATGTCGGGCTCCACGTCGGCCGCATAGACCGTCCCTCGGGGCAGCATGCGGGCGAGCCGCACCGAGAAATAGCCGGTGCCGGCGCCGAGGTCGGCGACGACCGCGTCGGGCTTGAGCGCCAGCGCCTGGATGACCTGGTGCGGCTTCTGCCAGGCGTCTCGCTCCGGATCGTCGAATACGCGCGCCCATTTCTCGGCGTCGCCGAAGCGGTGCTGGTGCGTGTTCGGCGCCTGGGCGGCGCACAGGCCGGCGAGCGCAACGAGTGCTGCGAGTGCGACGAAGCGGATCATCGGGCGATTCTAAGTCAGAGCTCCACGCTCTGACCGAGCGCTGGCATCGCGTGGAACATGCCGCATTCGATCAGGAACTTCACCTCGCCGGTGTCGACGAGGTAGCACGAGCCGGTGACTTCAGCGGCCGCGCCGTTGAATGTCAGGCGCAAGGCCGAACCGGTAGTGCGACTCGTTCAGGTACTGGACGATGTTCTCCAGCTCGTCGAGCGTATAGGTCCGCTTCGTCTGCGCCGCCCAGCGCG
>DATADT010000422.1:0-1978 GCA_036258355.1 Burkholderiales bacterium | reverse complement strand
GGTCCGGGCGTGACGACGGACTTTTCGGTCTTGTCCTCGGCGTCGGCGGCCCGGCTCATGGTGCTCAACGCCTCGTCGTGCCTGCGCTCGGCGTGAAGCAGCCAGGCGGTTGCCGCGAGCCATTGGATCTCGACCTGCTCGGCCCAGTAGGCGTCCTTCGCCGCGCGCAGCCGATCGCGCAGCTCCGCGAGCTTTGCGATATCCGCCTGCGCTGCTTCCGGCCTGCCCGAGCGCGCTGCGCCGAGCGCGCGGGCGAAATGCGTGATCGCGTCCACGTAAGCGAAGCGGGTGGGGCGCACCTCGAGCTCCGCCGCGGCTTTCCAGTCGTTCCGCTCGACCGCGTAGCGCGCCGTGCTTGCGGCCAGCGCGTAGGGCCCGGTGCGGATATTCGGGTTGAAGCCCTCGAGTGCCCTCATCTGGTCGATGATCTCGCGCGCCTGCCGGTCCTGGCCGAGCTGGAGATGGGCGTAGACCATGTAATCCATCGCGTGCAGCACGTCGTGCAGTCCGCGGGCTGCGTTCGCGCCGCGCGCGGCTTCGGCAGCGACGCGCGCCGACTCGCGGTTCGATTCGATGGACTCTTTCCACGCCCCGACCCGGGTGAAGATGTGCGAAGGCATGTGAAGAGCATGCGCCGCGTCAGGCGCGATCCGGCTGTACTGCCGCGCCGCGTCGAGCCCGTGGTGCGCGATCGGCGGATAGTCGTAGCTGTGGATGAGGTAGTGCGCGACCCCCGGGTGTTGCGGCTGCTGCTTGAAGATCGGCTGGAGGATCGCCGCCGCTTTGAGCTGGTTGCTGTACTTCCGGTCGGCCGGGTCGAAGTTCGCTGACAGGACGAGCGCATAGAGCGTCGCCGCCTCCGTGTCCTGCGGAAAGCGCTGCATGAGCTGCTCCAGCGCCGTTTCGAGCGCCTTGGCGCGGCTGCGGTGATCGCGCTTGTCGGGCTCGCGGAAGAAAACGGCGAGCGCATCCACGTAGTCGCGCTCGCGCTGCGACTTGAGGCCGGTCGTGCGCGCGGCCTGGAGAATTTCCGGTCCCTGGCCGAGCGCCGCCGGCGAGATGATCCCCGGCCAGGCGAACGGATTGTCGAGCGAGGCGAGCGCGCGCGCCCAGTGCGCCATGCCGCAGCCCGGGTCGGCCTCGAGCACGCGCTCCAGGGGCTCACGGATCTGCGCCCAGGCGAACGAGTGGTAGTAGGCCATCGCTACGTTGAAGTGGCGCTGCGCGGCGGCGTTGCACTCCACGGCGAAATTCACCTTACCCAGGCGCGCGTGGCCGCCGTGGCCTTCATGCGGATCCTGCGTCGCGCAAGCGGCAAGGGCCAGGGAAAGCGCGGCGATCGTCGTGCGGTTCATGACGGCCAGTCTGTGCCGGCGAATACCCAGCGTCCAATACATTGTTTCTCTGGTCGTTCATGCCGGGACGGCATAAACTGGAACGATGGACCTGCGCCAGCTTCGCACCTTCGTCACCGTGGCCGAGCAGGGCACCGTGTCCAGGGCGGCGCTGCGGCTGCACGTGGCCCAGCCGGCGCTGTCGCGCCAGATCAGCCATCTCGAGCAGGAGCTCGGCGTGAAGCTCTTCGACCGTGTGCGCCGCCGCCTGGTGCTGACCGGCGAAGGCGAGCAGCTGCTCGGCGATTGCCGCACGCTGCTCGGCGCGGTCGGCTCGCTGAGCGAGCGCGCGCAGCAGCTGCGCCGCGGCGACAGCGGCGTGCTGCGCGTCGCGGCCACGCCGCAGATGATCGACGGCGTGTTTTCCACTTTCCTCCACCGCTTCGCCCGGGAGCGTCCCAAGGTGCAGATCAAGCTGACCGAGGCGGCCGGCCTTCCCATGCTGGCGATGCTGGAACGCGGCGAATTTCACCTCGGCATCACCACCATCCGGGCGCTCCAGCGCGACAGCGACGCCTTCGACCGCGTCGAGCTGCCGCCGATCGAGTTCCTCGCCGCGAGCCACCATTCCGTGATGCTTGGAA
>DATADT010000421.1:0-2272 GCA_036258355.1 Burkholderiales bacterium | reverse complement strand
TTTCCTTCCCGATCATCCCGAGATGAACGTCATCTCGAACATCACGGAGGGCGGGGTGCCGATCGGCGGGCTTGGCGATGGCGAAGCGATCTGGCACGCCGACATGACTTACGTCGAGCGCCCGCCGATGGCGGCGATCCTGTACGCGATCGAGATCCCGCCCGTGGGCGGCGACACCTACTGGGCCAACATGGTGGCTGCGTATGAGACGCTTCCGGCGGCGCTCAAGCGCCGCATCGAGGGCCTCGAAGCCGTGCACGACGCGACGTACAACAGCGCGGGCGTCATGCGCAAGGGCTACCCGGAAGTTACGGATCCGCGGACCGCGCCCGGCGCCCGCCATCCGCTCGTGCGCACGCACCCGGAGACCGGACGAAGGAGTCTTTTTCTTGGCCGGCGGCGGAACAGCTACATCGTCGGCCTGGGGCTCGACGAGAGCGAGCGGTTGCTCGACGAGCTGTGGCGGCACGCCACGCAGTCCAGGTTCACCTGGCGTCAACAATGGCGCGTGGGCGACGTGATGGTCTGGGACAACCGCTGCACGCTGCACCGGCGCGACGCCTTCGACCCGGCGGCGCGCCGGCTCCTGCACCGCACGCAGATCAGGGCCGCTGCGGTGTAAGCATTCTGCGCAGCTGCTCGATGCGCGCGCGGTTCACGCCGAAGTCGCGCCGCCCGAGCCGCGAAGCGGAGCGCACCTGCGTCGCTGCGCCGTCGAAGAAGAACTCCACGTCGTCCACGAAGCCGAGCAGGCGGCTGCGGAATTCCGCATACAAATAGTTCGGGTGCGCGAGGACGATACGCGTGCGGGGCAGCGTCTCCACCGCCTTTCTGACGTCCTCCATGCTCGCCTTGAGCGGCTCGATGTAGTGCTGGCGGTCGGACGGATCGGCCTGCGAGGAAACGCAGTTCGGCGTACGCCTGCACGGCGCGAGCAGGCCGTCCTTGAGTCCGAGGTTTGTCGGCCGGCGCCAATCGAACATCGCGCCGGATGCTACCATCGCGCGACTCTTCGATGGGGAGACGACGATGACGCCGCAACAACTCGCCGAGCTGCTGCTCGGCATCGCGCGCGCGCAGGCCGCTATCGTGAACGGGCTGGAAAACGAGATCGCCGGGGTGCGCAGCGGCCGCATTATCCCCGCGCTGCAAAACGTCGCGCACCTGCGCGATCACCCCGAGGCGACGCTCACGGATCTTCCGGTGCGGGTGCTGCTGGCGACGCTCGGTCGTCAGGTTCCCGACGCCGCTGCCCTGGTCAAGGACCTCGAGCGCCTGCTCGCGTCCTAGAAGTCCTTCGGCTCGGGCGGGAAGCTCGGGTTTCGCTTCTCGCGCAGCGAAGCGAGGCCCTCCTTCACTTCGGGGCCGGTGAACCCCAGCATCTCGAGCGCGAGCGAGGCATCGAACGCCGGCCCCGCCATGCGCAGCCAGTTGTTGAGCGAGTACTTCGTCCATCGCAGCGCGGTCTGCGGGCCGGCAGCCAGCTTGCGCGCAACCTCGAGCGCCTTCTCGCGCAGCTCGCTTTCCTCGCAGGCAAGCGAAACCAGTCCCAGGCGCTCGGCTTCGCCGCCGCTGATCGTGTCGCAGGTAAGCAGGTAGTACTTCGCCTTCGCCATGCCGCAGAGCAGCGGCCAGACGATCGCCGCGTGGTCGCCTGCCGCGACGCCGAGGCGCGTGTGGCCGTCGATCAACCTTGCATTCTTCGCCGCGATGGAGATATCGGCCATCAGGCCGGCGGCAAGACCGGCGCCGACCGCCGGTCCGTGCATCGCCGACACGATGATCTTGGAGCAGTTGAGCATGTTGTAGACGAGATCGCGCGCCTCGCGCCAGACGCGTGCGCGCACCGCGAAGTCGCGCGTCACCTCCTCCACCATCGCCATGTCGCCGCCCGCGGAGAACCCCTTGCCGGCGCCGCGCAGGATCGCGACGCGCGTCTCGGGATCCCGGTCGACGTCGAGCCAGATGCGAGCCATTTCGGCGTGGGCGCGCGCGGTCGCGACCGCAAGCTTGCCCTCCTCGCCCATCACGATCTCGAGGATGCCGCTTTCCGGCCTGCCGATTTTCAAATCGTGGTACTGGGAGTAATCCATGCGGGACATTCTACAATTCGCGCATGCGTACCCCGGACGCGCGTTTCGCCGATCTCCCGGGTTTTCCCTGGCCGCCGCACTACCTCGAGTGGCGAGGCCTGCGCGCGCATTACCTGGATGAGGGATCCGGCGAAGCGACGTATCTGTGCCTGCACGGCGAGCCGACCTGGTCTTACCTC
>DATADT010000420.1:0-9554 GCA_036258355.1 Burkholderiales bacterium | reverse complement strand
CGCCAAGCACGCCTCGCGCGCCGCTTGGAACCGCGTCGAGCGGGCCATCCCCGGCGACGCCGACCGCGACGGCAGGTAGTTTGAGAGCAGGACGCGGGCGCGTCCTCGCGCCCGCGCCTTCCCTAGCGCACCAAGTGCTCGGCCCTCGGGGAAGTCTCCGAAACGCGCTCCGCATCGGACTCCGCGTCCGCAGCCACGCCACGCACGCGCGCGCTGAACGCGCGCTTCGCACGTTCCACCTGGTCGCGGAGCTGGGCCCGCCGCTGTGGCCCGCGCTCCCGATCCATGAGGTACATCGCCAGGGCACCGGCGCCTAGTGCAAGCAAAGTTTTCATGAGGTTTCCTCGAATAATCGTGGGACTCTCCTGCGACGCAAGCTTCGTGCCGCAGTGCACCTTCTGCACGAGCTGACTAAAACCAACGAAGGCTACGTATCGAGCTGCAGCGCATGGACATGACAACGCGCAAGCAGCGAACGACTACGTCTTGCAATTCTGAGTCTGACCGGCTCGACACGACAAGAACCAGCGCCGGGTTGTCTGTTCGTTAGCGTACAAAGACCTTCCAGTAGGGAATCTCCTCTCAACGGAAAGGCGCGTGCCTTCGCGGGGATCTTATTTCGATCGATTCTCCGGACCGCGCATGACGCACACGCGCCGGTTGATGTATAAGCGACGAACGCGATCCTCCTCTCCGGGGAATCTTCTCTCGTCGTCAACCGTCAGGATCAAACCATGCAACAGGAAACGCTGAACGAGCAGGTCGTCGAGCTATTGCTGCAGTCGCTGGAACACGAGAAAGGCGGCGTCCAGGTCTACGTCACCACCGCCATCGGCGCGGCGAAAGCCGAGCAATCCGCCGAGAAGGGGCGCTGACCTATGGCGACCCGTAAGCGCCGCCCGGCGCGCAAATCTGCTGCACCATCAAAAACCGACAAGTCCTTCCGCCAGCGCCTCGGGAGCAAGCAGACCGGGCGCGGCTCGAGCATAGCGCCCGCGAAGTCGAGCGCGCGTTCCACCACCAGCGGCCCGGCGCGCAGCGGCGCCGCGCCGGCCGACTTCTCGGATGCGGCAGTGTCGAAGTTCGAGGTCACCGAAGCGCTCGCTGCGGGGATGCCTTACAACGAGAACAAGCCGCTGGAACACGGCGCGGCGGCCAAAGACCCGCAGCCCGGGCGCACGGTTAAGCCGCCGGACCCCGCGGCGACGGGGAGCACGCTGAGCGAAAGGAACGCGAGCGACAAGGTGGGCGCCGGCAAGCCGCCACTGGGACTCAATGCGACCAACCTCCCGCTCGACCGGGTGCGGGTGGATTCGAGCGCGCGCGAGCTCACCACCAACCAGGGCGTGAAGGTCGCGGACAACCAGAACTCGCTGAAGGCCGGGCTGCGCGGGCCGACGCTGATGGAGGATTTCATCCTCCGCGAGAAGATCACGCACTTCGACCACGAGCGCATCCCCGAGCGCATCGTGCACGCCCGGGGCTCGGGCGCGCATGGTTTTTTTGAAACATCTAAATCACTCAAGAAATACACCAAGGCATCCTTGTTCGCCGAGGCCGGCAAGCGCACGCCGGTGTTCGTGCGCTTCTCGACGGTCGCCGGCGAGCGCGGCTCGACCGACACCGCGCGCGACGTGCGCGGCTTTGCGGTCAAGTTCTACACCGACGAGGGCAACTTCGACCTGGTGGGCAACAACATCCCGATCTTCTTCATCCAGGACGCGATGAAGTTCCCCGACCTGGTGCACGCGGTCAAGCCCGAGCCGCACCACGGCATGCCGCAGGCGGCTAGTGCGCACGACACGTTCTGGGACTTCATCTCGCTGATGCCGGAATCGACCCACATGATGATGTGGGTGATGTCCGACCGCGCCATCCCGCGCAGCTTCCGCATGATGCAGGGCTTCGGCGTGCACACCTTCCGCCTGATCAATGCCGGCGGCGAATCGAGCTTCGTCAAGTTCCACTGGAATCCGGTCCTCGGCACCCACTCGTTGGACTGGGACGAGGCGGTGAAGATCTCCGGCGCCGACCCCGATTTCCACCGGCGCGACCTGTGGGAAGCGATCGAATCGGGCAACTACCCGGAGTGGGAGCTCGGCGTGCAGATCTTCAGCGAGGAGCAGGCGGACAAGTTCAGCTTCGACGTGCTCGACCCGACCAAGATCGTTCCCGAGGAGCTCGTTCCGGTCATGCCGGTCGGCCGGCTGGTGCTGAACCGCAACCCGGACAACTTCTTCGCCGAGACCGAGCAGGTCGCCTTCGGTGCCGGGAACATCGTGCCGGGCCTGGACTTCAGCAACGATCCGCTGCTCGCCGGGCGCATCCACTCCTACGCCGACACGCAGATTTCGCGCCTGGGCGGACCCAACTTCCACGAGATCCCGGTGAACGCTCCCATCGCGCAGGCGCACAACAACCAGCGCGACGGCATGCACCGGCAGGCCATCAACCGCGGCCGCGTGGCCTACGAGCCGAACTCGCTCGGCGGCGGCTGCCCCTTCCAGGCCGGCGCGCGCGGGTTCACCTCCTTCCCCGAGCCGATCCGCGAGGACAAGGTGCGCGGCAAGCCGGAGAAGTTCGCCGACCATTACACGCAGGCGCGGCTCTTCTGGAACAGCCAGACGCCGGTGGAGAAGGCGCACATCATCCGCGGCTTTCGCTTCGAGCTGACCAAGGTGCAGGTGCCTTCTGTGCGCCAACGCATGGTGGCCTCGCTTGCGAACGTCGCCGACGATCTGGCCGAGGGCGTCGCCGAGGGCCTGGGCATGGAGGTGCCCGAGCCGCTACCCCGGGCACTGGAGCGCCCGCGCAAGCCCGAGGTCGAAAGCTCGCCCGCGCTATCGCTCTTCGCGCGCCCCGGCGACGGTGGCATCCGCACGCGGCGCATCGCCATCCTGGTCGCGGACGGCATCGATGGCGAAGCGGTGAAGGCCTTGCATGCGGGACTGCTCGAGGCGGGCGCGGTCCCGCGCATCGTCGGCGCGCGCCTGGGCCAGGTCAAAACCGAGCAAGGCGGCGCCATCGACGTGGAAGTGACCCTCGAGACGGGGCCCGCCGTGCTTTACGACGCGCTCGCCGTGCCCGGCGGCCACGAGGCTGTCCAGGCCCTCGGCAACCTCGGCCATGCGCTCGAATTCATCAAGGACCAGTATCGCCACTGCAAGCCGATCCTCGCCCTGGGCGACGGCAAGGCGCTGGTCGAGAACGCCGGCGTTCCCGCCCGGCTGGAGTCGGGCGAGCCCGATCCGGGCCTGCTGCTGCCCGACGGCGGAGCGCAGGACGCGCTGCCCGAGTTCATCCAGGCAATCGCCAAGCACCGGCACTTCGAGCGGGAGATGGATCCGCCCGGGGTGTAGGCGCTAGGAGCGCAGGAAAAAGCGCAGCATCTCGCGCGCGGCGTCGGGGCCCCTAGGGTCGGTGTACGAGCCGCGGGCACTGCCGCCGCACCAGGCGTGGCCTGCGCCGTGCACTTCCCAGTGCTCCAGAACGACGCGGCCCGCGGCGTCACGGTGAATGCTGCGGGTATAAGTGTGACCGCCGGGCGCTTGTCCCCGCTCCACCACGACATCGATCGATTCGTTGCGATTCACGCATTGCGTAGCAACCTGCTCGCCGTTGCGCGGGTGCACGGTGGCGTCGCGATCGCCGTGAAACACGATCGCCGGTACGACGCGCCCAGCGGCAGCGCCTGACGGCGACGCAGGTGGCGCGCCGCGCATGGCGGCGAACGCCGAGGGCAGATCGTGCGCGCTTCCCACCGGCAGGCCGGAGTGGACGCCGACGGCCGCATAGACATCCGGGTAGGCCGCGCCCATCACCGCAGCCATCGCTCCGCCCGCGGAGAGCCCGGCCACGTAGACCTTGTGTGCATCGATGCCATAGCGCTTCAGAACCTCGCGCGTCATGCCAACGATGATCGCCGGTTCACCCTTGTCCCGGCGCTGGTGGGCGCGCTTGAACCAGTTCCAGCACTGCGAGCGGTTGGCCGATCGGGTCTGCGCAGGATAGAGAACGAAGCACTGCCGCTCCTCGGCGAGCAGGTTCATCCGCGTGCCGGCGGCAAAATCGTCCGGGTTCTGCGTGCAGCCGTGCAACATCACCACCAGCGGCAGCGCCTTCCCGGTTGCGTAGCCCGTCGGGATATAGAGCTTGTAAGGCCGCGTCCCGTGCTGGTGGGTGTAGGACCCGGCGATGAATTCCCCCGCACGCCCTTCGAGCGCGTCGTTCGCAGCCTGGCGCTGGCTCGGCTCCTCGACCCTTGAAAACTCTCCCTCGATAACCCGGCCGGTCGACCGCGGTTGTTGACTCAGCGCGCGCTGAATCGCTGCAGTGGCCTCGAGAACACGCCCTGCGCGCGTGAGTTGAGTCGCCTCGAGCATGCCAACGGCCAAGCTGTCATTCATTGCCATGAAAATTCCCTTCGATTGAACTAGCGAGTGCGATCGGCCAGCGCGGCCTTCACTCCGGCACTCGCGCGCAAAGCGCCGAGCACCGAGATGGAGGCAATCGCCTTCCGGGCGAGCTGCGGGGTCACGTCGTCGTCGATCGTCGCGAGACCCAGCACGTGGATCTGGAGCTGTTCTCCGGATGCCATCACCTTTTCGAGGTCCCGCCGGGTGTAGCGCTGCAGGCCGAGCACCATCTCGCGGCGCGCAACGCTTTTCTTCAGGACCTCGCCGTGCGTAAGAAGCTGATTGCGGATCGCGGTGCGGATGAAGTCGGTTCGGTTGGAGTAGAACCCGTCCTCCACCAGCAGATCGACGTGCCCGAGGTCGACGAACCCCAGATTGATCGTGATCTTCTCCGACTCAGTCCCTTGCGCCATCCTCCTGCCATCCATATACCATCCACATGGATGGAGAATGCACCCACTCTTGGACGCTGTCAAGCCCTGCTCCGGGCGACAAGCTCATGAAGATCGCCAATCGCATCACCTCGGGGGTGATCCTCGCCGCGCTGATCGTCGGCGCCTCGCTCATGATGGGCATCCAGACCTCGTGGACGCTGTTCGGCTACCCGGCCTCGCCATCCTCTGCTTCCTCTGCGCGGCGGCGGGCGGCGTCTACCTCCTCTTCAGCATCTTCATCCAGGACAAGCGCAGTGAACACAAAGCGCGCCATCCCAGCGTCAATTGAATTGACTGCATGGCTCAAAGCTGAGAGCTGACGAGATCCGCGGCCGCGTCGAGGAGCTTGTCGGTCCAGGAGCGGCCTTCCCACTCCTGCAGCGTGATGCGCCGGGAGCGCTTCAGGTCCTCCTCGAAGATCGTTGCCTGCTTGGCTGCGAAGCCGGCGTCCAGCACGTTCAGGTTGGCTTCGTCGTTGGTGCTGAACGAGCGGCTGTCGAAATTGGTCGAGCCGACGCTGGTCCACAGGCCGTCCACCACCATCGACTTGACGTGGAACATGGTCGGCAGGTACTCGTAGATCTCTACTCCGGAGCGCAGCAGCTTCCCCCAGCCCGCGCGCGAGGCGCGGCGCACGATCGTGTTGTCCATGATCGGCCCCGGAAGTATCACCTGCACGTGCACGCCCCGTTTCGCCGCGGCGGCGAGGGTATCGATCTCGACGTTGTCGGGAACGAAGTAGGCGTTGGCGACCTGGATCGAGCTCGTCGCCGCGGCGATCGACAGGAGATACAGGAGCTGCATGCTCTCGCCGCCGCCGCCCGGTGAGCTGAGCATCATCTGGGCGCGCTGCTGCCCCGCGGCCTCGAGCCTGGGAAAGTACTCCTCGCCGTGCAGGACCTTGCCCGTCGTCTCGATCCAGTTCTCCATGAACGTGGCCTGCATCTGCGCGACGGCAGGCCCCTCGATGCGAAAGTGCGTGTCGCGCCAGTGGGCGGGGCTCTGCGCGTCGCCGGTCCACTGGTCCTGGATGCCGGCGCCGCCGGTGAAACCGACCCGGCCGTCGACCACCATCAGCTTGCGGTGGGTGCGGTTGTTGTACGTTGCGAGGGTGTACCAGCGCAGCGGGTTATAGATCGCGATCTCCACCCCGGCCTTGCGCAGGCGCTCGAGGTAGTTCCGGTCGATCTTCTCGCTGCCGAGCGCGTCGTAGAGGAAATGGATTCTGACCCCGGCGCGCGCCCGCTCCTCGAACGCCGCGGTGAACTCCTCGCCGACCTTGCCTTCCGAGTAGATGTACATCTCGAAGGTGATCGTCTTGCGCGCGGCGCGGATCGCCTCGAGCATCGCGGGGAAGATCCGGTCGCCGTTGACGAGCGCCTCGGCGCGGTTGCCGGCGAGCAGCGCGGGCCCGAGCATCGCGCCCATGACCCGCTCGAACTGGGGCGACGCCACCGGGTAGCGGTGCTCGAGCTTCGCGTCGATCTTCTTGTCGCCGAGGAAGAGGTTGGCGACCACGACGACGGCAAAGGCTGCCACGCTGGCGATGATGGCATAGTTCAGGAGGGAACGCAGGCGCACGGCGATCACGCTGGTGCAAAAGCTGGGCCCGGTGCTGCTCTCATCGGACCACCCGGGAACGGACGTCCGATCAGCCGTTTGCTCCGGCGGCACGCCGGGCGTAACGTAGCCCGCAGCCGATCCGCGTCGTAAGGCTGGGTAGCCCGCGCACGAAGGGCGAGGGCCTGCGCCTGGGCACCGTGCGGCGGCCGCCGCGCGGCGTGAAGAAGGCCGACTACGCGCGGCGCGACTACTATGACCTGTGGCTGCCGGACCTGGCGCCGAGCGCGAAGCTGATCGCCAGGGCGACTCGGGACTTCGAGGGCTTTGCGAAGGCGTATCGCCGGGAGATGGCCGCGCCGGCGGCGGAGCGGCTGCTCGAGAAGGAGTAGTTCTATTATGTCGGCTCGTGAGGCCGGAAACAGCCAAGTTCCTCTCGAAGACATAAGCGCGAGAGGTCTAGCGCCCTACTGACCTACCTTCTGTGGTGCCCGCGGTCATCGTCATCGTGACCTCGGTGCTTGCGTTCCTTGAAGGCCGGTACAGCCGTGGCTGGTGGCAGTGTTTCCGGCCACGTCCGTGCAGGTACCCACTAGGCGGAACGAGCGCTCCTCCAGCTCAAGCACGCCCTTATCAAACCTTGTCTTTTGTGTTTATCCAGCTCCAGCCCCACGATTTGGTGGATCCAGCAGATTGTGAAGCCGGCGGTTCCCGCTTCTCGCAGTGATGCCCAGAGGACCAACTCCCTCAAGGAGAATTCACTCATCTGCTCTGCGGCGTGGCTCCGCAGATTTCTCCGGCTTTTTCATAGCACATACCCCATGTCAAAGCGGTGCCCGCGAGGATTACCGACTTATCTCTAGGCGCAGAGCCCGCGTTGACCTGGAATCACTGCCTGGATCCACTGGGCCCGTAGTGCGCTGGCGAACAGACACAAGAGCGCTCGCCGCGTAGTTTGTCGATGAACCGGGACCGCACCGACAACTGGATCACCGCGCGGGCCGAGATCTTCAACGAGCCTTCGCTCAAGGTGGCGCGAATCAATGTCGAGACCTGCAAGCACGTGGTGCAGCTGAGCGGCTTCGTCGATGCCACTACCGGCATGAACAAGGCGGTCGCGATCGCGCGCTCGATAAAGGGCGTGATCGCGGTAACGAACCACATGCAGTTCCGCTAACCCGAACCTTAACGATGTACAGGAGATCAATCATGACTATGCTCAAACGTTTTTCCGCAGTTTTCATCGCTGCACTGATGCTCTCGGCGCTCGGTTGCGCGACGCAGTCCGAGCCGCAAAGCCCCGGCGCCTACATGGACGACAGCTGGATCACCACCAAGGTGAAGACAGCGATCCTCAACGAGCCTTCGCTCAAGGTGTTGCAGATCAACGTCGAGACTTACAAGGGCGTGGTGCAGTTGAGCGGCTTCGTAGATTCCGCCGCGAGCCAGGCCAAGGCGGTCGAGGTCGCCCGGTCGGTGCAGGGCGTGACCTCGGTCAAGAACGACCTGCGGCTCAGGTAGCCCCGGAACGCGGCCATGAAACAATTTCCGCTTTGGTTCGACCCCGGCTGGTGGCGGGTCGGGGGCGTGAGCGCGCCCGAGCGCCGCCCCGTCGATCCGGACCGTGACGCCGAGCACCGCTGGGAGAACGAGGGAGGGAATCCACCGCTGACGGAGCCGCCGGATGCAAACCCCCGCAAGCATCTCTAAGCATCCGGTCCATCCGGTGCTGGTCGTGGTTCCGGTCGGCCTGTGGGTCTTTTCGCTCTTCTGCGACCTGCTCTATCTCGGCGGCGCCGAAGCCGAGATCTGGTCCAGGCTCGCGCTGTACGCCATGGTGGGCGGATTCGTCGGCGCCTTCACCGCGGTGGCGTTGCCCGGTTTTGTCGCGCACATGAACGTCACCTTGGTGGTCGTCGCCCTCTATGCGCTGAACATCTGGCTGCGCCTCGGCGATCCGAGCCACGCGCTTGCCATCGCGCTCTCGGTGTTCGGCGTCGGCATGCTCGCGGCCTCGAGCTGGCTCGAGACCCAGCTGCTCCGGGTCCATGGCAAGCGATGAGATCCCATCACCAGCGCACCATCGAGCACCTCGCCCGGGAATCGCAGGTGCCGGTCGATGAAGTCGCGCAGCTCTACGACGAGGCGCGGGCCGAGCTCGAGGTCGGCGCGCGCCTCAAGGGCTTTCTCGGCATCTTCGCGATCCGCAATGTCCGCAAGCTGCTGCGCCAGCGCAAGCTCCCGGCGAGCGCTCTCGCCCTGTGCCTCGCGCTCGGCGGGTGGGCGGGCGTTGCCGACGCGGAGCTTCTGTCCGCGACCGAACCGGTCATCGCGGTCCTCGACGGCGAGCTGCTGGTCGGCGAGGCCACCGCCCATCTCGCCGGCTGGGGAACCATCGCCCTGCGCTCGCGCTCGAACCCCGGGCTGACCTGCGTCGGAGAATTCAGCGCGACCGATGCGCTCGGCGACGCGGGGCAGTTGAGGTGCAGCAATGGCGCGACCGCCGCGTTCCAGTTCCAGCGCCTGAGCCTGAGGCGCGGCTACGGCGCGGGCACGAGCGGCAGCGCGCTCAGCTTCACCTACGGGCTCACCGCCGAAGAGTCCGCTCCCTACCTGAAGCTGCCCGCCGGCAAGGAGCTGCGGCAAGGATCAGGTCAAGGGCCGCATCGAAAAAGCGAAAGGCCTAAAGTCAGGGAACTGGCCGGCATGATCGCCGGTAACAGGACCCTGGAACAAGAAGGCAGGATTGGAAAAACGCTCGGCAGCGTTCAAGCGCGCTACGGCGATCTCAAGGAAAGCCGGAAGAAAGGCACCTGATCTACGCGCTTTCCAACACGGTCGGCGGCAGCAGGCGGGCGTACTCCTTCTTGACCGTCGCGTAGCACTCGCATACGCGCGCCTCGAGGTTCGGTCGGTCGAGCACCGTGATATGGCCGCGCACATAGCGGATCAGTCCGGCGTCCTGGAGCTTCCTTGCGGCTTCGGTGACGCCCTCGCGGCGAACGCCCAGCATGTTGGCGATCAGCTCCTGGGTCATTACCAGCTCGTCGCCGGGAGACAGACGGTCAACGCTCATCAAGAGCCAGCGGCAGAGCTGCTGCTCGACGGAATGGTGCCGGTTGCAGACGGCGGTCTGCGACATCTG
>DATADT010000419.1:0-1698 GCA_036258355.1 Burkholderiales bacterium | reverse complement strand
TGGATGACGATGGCGTTGCCACGCGTATGCGGAAAGCCTTCCATCAGCCGGTCGGAAGCCTTGACCATCAGGATCGTGGCGGGCGCCTTCCACTTCATCGCCGACAGAAACGGGCCGAGGCGGGCGAGCACGCCGGCGAATGGCCTGCGCTCGTCCTCGGTCCACTCGAGCGCCGTCGCCTCCATCGCCGCTCTAAAACGCTCGGGGTCCATCACGTCGGCGCTACCCATCACCACCGAGCGCTCGAGGGTCGAGGTCGCACGCACATAGTCGTCCTGCGCACCGAGCGCCGCGCGCGCCTCGGCCGGCGTGGCGAACGCGAAGCGCGTTTCCTGCGCGTGCGCGCACGCGGCAAGCGCGAAGAAGAGCCAGGCCGCGAGCGTGCTAGGCCGGGTCTTCCGCGATGTCGCTGGCGAAGAAATCGTCTGCAAGAAAGCCGCCGGACTGGTGGCGCCAGAGCTTTTCGTAGTGCCCGCCGAGCCGCAGCAGCTCCTCGTGCGTGCCGCTTTCGACGATCCGTCCCTGCTCGATCACGACGAGGCGATCCATGCGCGCGATGGTCGACAGGCGGTGCGCGATCGCGATGACCGTCTTGCCCTCCATGAGGCCGAGAAGCTGCTCCTGGATGGCGAGCTCGACTTCGCTGTCGAGCGCGGAAGTCGCTTCGTCGAGCACGAGAATCGGCGCATCCTTGAGGATCACCCGCGCAAGCGCGATCCGCTGTCGCTGCCCGCCGGAGAGCTTGACCCCGCGTTCGCCGACGTGCGCCTCGTAGCCGACACGGTTCTTCCAGTCCTCCAATCCCAGAATGAATGCGTGGGCCTGCGCCTTTCGTGCTGCGGCGACCACCTCCTCGTCGCTCGCGTGCGGGCGGCCGTAGCGGATGTTGGCGGCGATCGAGCGGTGGAGGAGGGAAGTGTCCTGGGTCACCATGCCGACCGCGGCGCGCAGGCTCTCCTGCGTGGCATACGCGATGTCCTGCTCGTCTATGAGGATCCGGCCCTTCTCCGGCTCGAAGAAGCGCAGCAGCAGGTTGACGATGGTCGATTTTCCCGCCCCCGAGCGTCCCACCAGCCCCACGCGCTCGCCGGGTTGTATCTGAAGAAGGAACTTGTCCAGCACCGGCTTGGCATCCCTGCGCCCATACGCGAATGTCACGTTCTCGAAGCGGATCTCGCCGCGCGACACTTCGAGCGGCTGGGCGCCCGGGCGGTCGACACCGGAGTGCGGCACCGCGATGGACTGCATGCCTTCCTGCACCACGCCGACGTTCTCGAAGATCGCCGTCACCTCCCAGCTCACCCAGCCGGCGACGTTCGCGAGCTGCCAGGAAAGGGGAAGTGATGCCGCGACTATCCCCGCGCCGACCGCGCCCTGCGCCCACAGCCAGATGCCGATCGCCGCGGTTGCGACGAGCAGGGCCGCGTTCATCACGGTAAGGCAGAAGTGGAAGCGCGTGATGAGCTTCATGTGCCGGCTCATCGCGGCGCGATGCTCGTCGATCGACTCGCGCACATACGCATCCTCGTCGGCGAGCCGCGCGAACAGCTTCACCGTCAGGATGTTCGTGTAGCTGTCCACCACGCGCGCCATCACCAGCGAGCGCGCCTCCGAGCTCTCGCGCGCGAGGTCGCGCATGCGCGGCACGAAGTGCCGGAGGAACACGAGGTAGCTCGCGAACCAGAGCAGCGTCGGGAC
>DATADT010000418.1:0-2374 GCA_036258355.1 Burkholderiales bacterium | reverse complement strand
GGGACAAAGAGCACGGTACCGGCTCCGAACGCCGAATAAGCAATCCCGATCGCGCTTGACAGCCGATCGCGGTACCAGCGGCCGAGCAGCGCCGAGGCGGGAACCATGCCGTTCATGCTGACGCCGATGCCCACCAGCACGCCGATGAAGAGATAGAACTGCCACAGCGCGGTGAGCTCGCTCGCAAGGAAGAACGCGGCGCCGAGGCTCGTCATCCCGGCGCCGTAGACCCAGCGCGGGCCGAGCCGGTCGAAGACGAGGCCGACGAGCGGCGCGGTGCAGCCGTTCACCAGCAGATAGATCGAATAAACGCTCGTCAGCTCCGAGCGCGTCCAGCCGAGCTCGCGCTCGAGCGGCAGCAGGAACACGGCGTAGGTGTCGCCGACGCCCCGCCCGAACATGTTCAGCGCGAAGCAGGCCGCGAGGACCGCGACCGCGGTGCTAGATCTTCTCGGCAGGCTCGAGGCCGAAAACCTGCCGCAGATAGCGCAGGTAGCCCGGGTCCTTGCTGACCGTCTTGCCGGGCGAGTCGGACACCTTCGCCACCGGCTGGCCGTTGCACTCCGTCATCTTGAGCACGATGTTGACCGGCTCGTAGCCGAGGTCGTTGGTGAGGTTGGTGCCGATGCCGAACGAGGTGCGCGCGCGGCCGTGGAAGCGCCGCGCGATCTCGATCGCGAGCGGGAACGAGAGCTGGTCCGAGAAGATGAGCGTCTTGGTGTGCGGATCGACGCGGTTCGCGCGGTAGTGGGCGATCATCTTCTCGCCCCACTCGAAGGGGTCGCCCGAGTCGTGCCGCGCGCCGTCGAACAGCTTGCAGAAGTACATGTCGAAGTCGCGCAGGAATGCGCCCAGTCCGTAGGTGTCGGCGATCGCGATGCCGAGATCGCCGCGGTACTCCTGCGCCCACTTGTCGAAGGCGAAGGTCTGCGAGTCGCGCAGCCTCGGGCCCAGCGCCTGGCACGCCTGCATGTACTCGTGCGCCATGGTGCCGAGCGGGGTGAGGTTGTTGCGCAAGGCGAACCAGACGTTCGACGTGCCGGCGAAGTACTGCGGCACCTCGCGCTTGAGCGTCTGCACCACCTCCTCGTGCCAGGCGAGCGAGAAGCGCCGCCGCGTGCCGAAGTCCGAGATCTTGAAGTCGAGCTCGGGCTCGACGGTGCGCACGAGATCGATCTTCGCCTTCAAGCGCCGCCGGCCTTCGTCGAGGTTGGCGCGCGGCCGCGTGCGCCGGAAGTAGAGCTCGGAGACGATGGCGAGCACCGGGATCTCGTACAGGATGGTGTGCAGCCAAGGGCCGCGGATCGTGATGTCGATTTCGCCCGGCTTGTCGCCGGGGCCGGTGCTCACGTATTTCTCGTTGAACTGGAAAAGTCCCAGGAAGTCGACGAAATCCGACTTCATGAAGCGCAGGCCACGCAGGTAGACGAGCTCCTCCTCGCCGAAGCGCAGGTGACAGAGCTCGGCGAGCTCGCGCTCGATGCCGTCCAGCTCGGGACGCAGGTCTACGCCCTCGGTGCGGCACCTGAACCTGTACTCGACCTGCGCGCCGGGAAAGTGGTGCAGCACGACCTGCATCATGGTGAACTTGTACAGGTCGGTGTCGAGCAGCGACTGGATGATCATGCCGCGGAAATTGTACTCTTAGGCCTATGTGCGGCCGCTACGCGCTGCATGCGAATCCCGACGTGGTCGCGCTGCAGTTCGGGCTCGATTCGGTCCCCGAATTCAAGCCGAGCTACAACATCGCGCCCGCCGCGGAAATCCTCGTCGTGAGGCCCGGAGCGGCGGCGCGCGCACGCTGGGGCCTGCGCGGGCAGTTCGTCAACCTGCGCGCGGAAACGGTGCTCGCGAGATTCAGGACGACCGGCCGCTGCCTCGTGCCGGCGAGCGGCTTCTACGAGTGGAAAGCCGACGGGCGGCGCAAGCAGCCTTATTACTTTTCTCCGAGAGGCGATGCGCTGCTCGCCCTAGCCGCCTTGTGGGAGCGCGATACGTGCTCGCTCATCACTACCGAACCGAACGGCGTGGTCGGCGCCGTGCACGACCGGATGCCGCTCATCGTGCCGAAGCGGCTTTACCAAGCCTGGCTGCATGGCGACGAAAGCATGCTTCAGGCAGCGCCGGAGATCGAGCTGCGCGCTCATCCGGTCAGCATGGCGGTCAACCAGGCGGCGAACGATTCGCCGCGTTTGATCGAGCCCGTCGAGCTAGCTCGGGGTCTGTTCGACTAGTAATGCGCGACTAATCCCTGCACGCGCACGCCGAGGAGCCGCACCGGCTTCGCGCCGGCCTCGGTGCGCGCGGCGAGCTCCACGGCCCACGAGGCGATGAGCTCGGGATCGGACGTGTGCCGCGACAGCGTGTGGCTGCG
>DATADT010000417.1:0-7309 GCA_036258355.1 Burkholderiales bacterium | reverse complement strand
CCACGGCTTCGACATCATCTACCACGCGAGCTTCGCCGACGACGAGGCGCTCGACATGCTGGAAGCGCAGAAGGACAAGATCTTCGTCGCGCCGGGCCTCTCGGTGATCATCCGCCTGCTCTACGAGGGCGAGGTGGTCGGGATCACCACCAACATCGCAAAGAAGATGGGCTATGAGCTCGAGCTAGAGGCCGCCTGCAAGAGCATGAAGGCGATGCTCAAGCGCGGCATCCGCGTGCTGCCCGGCGGGGACTACGGCTTCGCCTGGGCGCCGCACGGCGAGAACGCCAAGGACCTCGAGTACTTCATCAAGTACCTTGGCATGACGCCGATGGAAACCATCATCTCGGCGACCCGCTGGGGCGGCCAGATGATGATGAGGAAGGACCTGGGCGAGATCCGCGAGGGCTGGCTCGCCGACCTCCTGCTGGTCGACGGCGACCCGCTCTCCAACATCTCCATCCTGCAGGACAGGAACCGCCTGCTCGCAATCATGAAAGACGGCGAGTTCTGCAAGATGCCCGAGATCCGCTCGCAGCGGAGCCGCTTCGTCGCGTGACGAGAGCTTGGAAATGGTTCTGGGGCGTCGTCATCGGTGCCCCGATGCTCGCCTTCATCGCCTGGGGGCTGTGGGACAACGAGCGGCTGTTCCTCGTCACGCTGCTGAACGGCCTCACGCTCGCATCGCTCTACTTCATCGTCGCGGCCGGGTTCACGCTCGTGTTCGGCCTGATGCGCAACGTGAACCTCGCGCACGGGTCGCTCTACCTCCTCGGCGGCTACCTCGGCTTCTTCACCGCGCAATACACCGGCTCCTGGCTGCTCGCGCTTGCCGCGGGCTTTCTCGGCGCCGCCCTGGTGGGCCTGGTGATCCAGGTGTCGATCTTCCGCTTCATGCAGGGCGACGACCTGAGGCAGACGCTGGTCACGATCGGCCTGTCGATCGTGATCGCCGACATCCTGCTCTGGGGCTTCGGCGCCACGGTCCACCAGATAGACGCGCCCGCGTGGCTGTCGGGCCCGCTGCGCGACATCCCGCTCCTCAAGGCCTACTCGAAGTACCGCCTGATGCTGCTGCCGATCGGCATCGCCATCGGCGTCGCGCTGTGGTTGTTCCTCAACCGCACCCGCGTCGGGATGATGATCCGCGCCGGCGTCGACGACCGCGCGATGCTCTCGGCTTCCGGCGTCAACGTGAACGTGCTGTTCGCGGTGACCTTCGCCATCGGCGCCGGGCTGGCGGGATTCGGCGGCGTGATCGGCGCGGTGGAGCTCTCGATGGTGCCGGGCGAGGACGTGCGGCTGCTGCTCGCCTCGCTGATCGTGGTCATCATTGGCGGCATGGGCAGCGTGGTCGGCGCGGCGCTCGGCGCGACCATCCTCGGCCTGGCGGAGACCTACGGCCTCGCCTACGCGCCGACCTATAGCGTGGTATTCACCTTCGTCATCCTGGTCCTCGTGCTCGCCTTTCGGCCGCGCGGGTTCTTGGGAAGGCCGGCATGAGCGCGGCGGACTGGCGCAACGCCATGAACTCGGGCGTCGGACGGGCGGCTCTGCTGAACCGAGGGCAAACTGCCGTGCTTCCCGGAAATCGGGCTCTGACCCCGATTTCTCTCCCCCGGTTCTGGGAGCACATCGGCGTGCGCCATGTCGTGGTGCTGGCGTTCCTGGTTGCCTACCCGTGGTTCGCGACGCCGTTCTTCACCTTCCAGATCGGCGCGCAGTCGCTCGCGCTCGGGCTGATCGCGCTGTCGCTCACCTTCCTCGGCGGCTACGGCGGCATGGTGTCGCTCGCGCAGATGACGGTGGCCGGGATCGCCGGCTACGGCGTGGCGATCTTCGGCGCGGCCAGCGCCGCCGACACAGCGATCAGCCTAGGCTGGCCGTGGTGGGTCGCGGTGCTGATCGCCGTCGTGATCGCGACCGTCTGCGCCGCCTTCATCGGCTGGCTTTCGGTGCGCACCGAGGGCATCTACACAATCATGATTACCCTGGCGGTCGGTGTCGCTTTCTACTATCTATGCCTGCAGAACTACTCGGTGTTCAACGGCTTCCAGGGATTCCAGCGCGTGCATGCGCCGACCGTGCTCGGCGTCAACCTGCGCGATCCGCTGCCGTTCTACTACCTCGCCCTGTTCTGGTCGCTGGCGGGCTACTTCTTCGTGAAGTACCTGCTGCGCGCTCCCTTCGGCATCGCGCTGCAGGGCATCCGCGACAACCCGCGGCGCATGAACGCGCTCGGCTTCAACGTGACCGCGCACCGCGTCGCCGCCTATGCCGTCGCGGGCGTGATGGCGGCGGTCGGCGGCGTGCTGCTCGTCTGGTACAACGGCCTGATCGGGCCGGGCTCGGTCGGAACGAGCTGGATCATCAACATCCTGGTCATCGCGGTGCTCGGCGGCATGCGCCATCCGATCGGCCCGTTCCTCGGCGCGATCGTGTTCGTCGTGCTGCAGACCTTCGCCATCGATGTGTTCGATCGCGAGCGCTTCAATCTCGTGATCGGTGTGGTGTTTCTGGTCATCGTGCTGTTTTCGCCCGACGGCCTGCTCGGATGGTGGGCGGGTCTGAAGTCGAGATTTTCAACCCCCAGAGGAGGCGTCAGATGAGGAAGAGAACGTTTGTGAGAACGCTCGTCGGTGCGGCGGTCGTGGCCGCATTCTCGGGCATGGCCTTCGCGCAGCAGGGCAAGCCGGTGAAGATCGGCCTGCTCGCGACGCTGGAAGGCCCGTTCGCCGCCGGCGGCGCGGACGGCATGCGCGGCGCGGAGCTCGCGATCAAGCAAAGGAACGGCGTGGTGGCCGGGCGCAAGATCGAGCTGATCAAGGCTTCGTCCGACGCGAAGCCCGACGTGGCGGTGAACGCCACGCGCAAGCTGGTCGAGCAGGACAAGGTCGACATCATGGTCGGGCCGCTGTCGGGCGGCGAGGGCATCGCGGTCAAGGAGTACTCCAAGACCCAGCCCGGCATCACCTTCATCAACGGCTCCTCCGGCGCGCAGGCGACGACGCTGGTCAATCCGTCGCCAAATTTCTTCCGCTTCAACACCGAAGGCGCGCAGTGGATGGTCGGCCTGGGCAAGGCCGCGCTCGACAAGGGCTACAAGCGGGTCATGGTGATCGCCGAGGACTACGCCTTCCCGTATTCACAGGTGCAGGGATTCATGTCCGAGTACTGCCGCCTCGGCGGCAAGGTGCCGGTCAAGGCCTGGGTGCCGCTCGGCGGCAAGGACTACTCGTCGGTCATCGCGCGCATCCCCAAGGACGTCGATGCGCTGGTGGTGGTGCTCGGCGGCGCAGACGCGGTGAACTTCCTCAACCAATACGAGGCGGCGGGAGGCGACAAGCCGCTGGTCGGCGGCTCGATCACGGTGAGCCAGGACATCCTGAACTACAAGGGCAAGCGCCGCGACTCGCTGGTCGGCACCATCGCCGGCGCGCCGATCGCGGATTCCTATGACGCACCCGAGTTCAAGCAGTTCGTCGCCGATTACCAGAAGAACTACCCGGTGTCCTCGGGCGCCTACCCGAGCCCGTCGCTCTTCGCCCTCGTGTACTACATCAACATGAAGGCGGCACTCGACGGCCTGGAGGCGGTGAAGGGCGATCTGTCCGACGGGCAGAAGAAGTACCGCGAGGCCCTGCAGAAGATGACGCTGAAGACCCCGGTGGGCGACGTCAAGCTCGACGCCAACCGCCAGGCGATCGGCACTACCTTCATCACCGAAGTCGTGAAAGACAAGCAGGGGAACCTGTTCAATAAGGTGCTGCGCAAGGTGGACGGCATCGACCAGATGCTCGGCATGCCGAAAGAGCAGTTCCAGATGGGCTCGCGCGACGTCCCCAACTGCCCTTGATCTCACAAGAACATGCTCTCGTTCTCGAGGGCGTAACCCGCAACTTCGGCGCCCTGCGCGCGATCGAGGACATCTCATTCTCGGTCGCCGCGGGCGAGCGCCGTGCCGTCATCGGCGCCAACGGCGCCGGCAAGACCACCCTGTTCAACGTGATCACCGGCGACTTTCCGGCCACCGCGGGCAGGGTCCTCTTCTTCGGCGAGGACGTCACGCTGCACGCGCCGTTCGAGCGCATCCGCTCCGGCCTGCGGCGCACCTACCAATCCTCGCTGCTGTTCCGCGACCTCAGCGTGCGCGACAACCTGTTCCTGGCAGTGCGCGGCGTTACCCGCAACAGGTACAGCTTTTTCAGACAAAGAAGTTCAAACGAACTGCTCGAGCGCATGCGCCTCACCCACCTCGCGGACCAGCTCGTTTCTTCGCTGTCGCACGGCCAGCAGCGCCAGCTCGAGATCGGCATGGCGCTCGCCGGCGCGCCGCGCCTGATCCTGTTCGACGAGCCGGCCGCGGGGCTCTCGCCCGCAGAGCGGGCCGAGCTGGTGGCGCTGCTCGGCTCGCTGCCGGCGCACATGGGCTTCATCCTGATCGAGCATGACCTCGAGATCGCGCTGCGGGTGGTGAGCCGCGTCACGGTGATGCACAACGGCCGGATCCTCAAGCACGGCACGGCGGCCGAAATCGAAAACGACGCCGAGGTTCAGGCCATCTACATGGGCGGCAAGCAGCTTGATTCTTGAGATCAAGAATCTGGACGTGCACTACGGGCGCGCCCACGCGCTGCAGGGCGTGTCCCTTGCCTTCGAAAAGGGCATCGTGGCAGTCGTCGGCCGCAACGGCATGGGCAAGACCACGCTGTGCAACGCGGTCACCGGCCTGGTGCGCGCAGTAGGAGGAAGCGCCACTGCAGGCAGCATCAAGCTCGAGGGCGAGGAGATCCTGGGCCTTGCGCCCAACGTGATCACCGAGAAGGGCATCGGCTACGTGCCGCAGGGCCGAAGGGTCTGGCCCTCGCTTTCGGTGGACGAGCACCTCAAGCTGGTTGCGAGAAAAGGCCCCTGGACGGTCGAGCGCATCTACAAGACCTTCCCGCGGCTCGCCGAGCGCAAGCGCAACGGCGGCGCCGAGCTCTCCGGCGGCGAGCAGCAGATGCTCGCGATCTCGCGCGCGCTGCTCTTCAACCCGAAGCTGCTCGTCATGGATGAGCCGACCGAGGGCCTCGCGCCGCTCATCGTCCAGCAGGTTTCGGCAATGCTCAGGAGCCTCGCCGCCGAAGGCGAGATCTCGGTGCTGCTCATCGAGCAGAACCTCGGCGTCGCGATCGAGGTGGCCGACACCATCGACGTGATGGTGAACGGCCGCATTGCGCGCTCGATGCCCGCCGCCGAGCTCGCCGCCGACCGAGAGCTGCAGCAGCGGCTGCTCGGGGTCAGGATGGCCGAGGAGGAAGCATCGCCCCTCGAAACTCCAGCCTCCCGGGAAGAGCAAGTGCGGATCCTGACCGTGAGGCGCGCGAGCGACGAGCTCGTGCCGCCCGACGACGGCGAGCGCAGCGTCGGTGGCACCACGCGCTGGGGTTCAACACCGCCACTAGGAGAATCTTCTCCTCCCCCTGAGGAAAGACCGCAGGCCCGCGTCGTCGAATTTCCCGTCGTTCAGACCACGGGCCGCGCGGCCTACATCGCGGGGACCTTCGACACCAAAGGGCGGGAGCTCCTCTACCTGCGCAGCTGCCTGGAGAAGCTCGGCCTGCGCACGGTGACGGTCGACTTGGCGACGTCGGGCAAGCCCTCCTCGGCGATGGTCCACCCGCGCGAGGTCGCCCGCCACCACCCGAAGGGCGAGCGCGCGGTGTTCACCGGCGACCGCGGCTCGGCGGTGAGCGAGATGGGGCTCGCGTTCGAGCACTTCGTCGCGCAGCGGCGCGACCTCGGCGGCCTGATCTCGGCCGGCGGCTCGGGCGGCACTGCGCTCGCCACGCAGGCGATGCGGCGGCTGCCGATCGGGATCCCGAAGGTCATGGTGTCGACCGTGGCCTCGGGCGACGTCAAGCCCTACGTCGGGCCCTCGGACATCTGCATGATGTACTCGGTGACCGACGTCTCGGGCATCAACCGGATCTCGGAGAAGGTGCTTTCGAACGCCGCGCATGCGCTCGCCGGAATGATTGCCTATTCGAGACGCGAAAAGACCGAAGAGACAAAACCGGCGCTCGGCCTCACGATGTTCGGGCTCACCACGCCGTGCGTGCAGGCGGTGTGCAAGCAGCTCGAAGCGCGCTACGACTGCATCGTGTTCCACGCCACCGGCACCGGCGGCCAGTCGATGGAGAAGCTGGTCGACTCGGGGCTGCTCGCCGGCGTGCTCGACGTCACCACCACGGAGATCGCCGACGAGCTGGTGGGCGGCGTGCTCACCGCGGGTCCCGCGCGGATGGATGTGTTCGCGAGAAAGCAAATACCTTACGTCGGATCGTGTGGCGCCCTGGACATGGTCAATTTCTGGGCGATGGACACGGTGCCGGCGCAATTCAGGAGCAGGGTCTTGTACCGGCATAACCCCAACGTGACGCTCATGCGCACCACCCCGGACGAGATGGCGCGCACCGGCCGCTTCATCGCCGAGAAGCTCAACCGTATGCAGGGGCCGGTGCGCTTCCTGATTCCCGAGGGCGGGGTGTCGGGAATCGACGCGCCCGGCAAGCCTTTCTGGGACCCCGCGGCCGACAGGATGCTTTTTGAAACCCTGAGCTCGAGCTTCCGTTCGACGGGAAACCGAAAGCTTGTCCGGCTCCCCCATCACATCAACGATCCGGCGTTCGCCGACGCGCTGGTCGCCAACTTCAACGAGATCGCACAGAGCGCATGGCCCGCATCCCTCGCCAGGACATCCTGAAGAAGCTGCAGGCGCAAGCGCGCCGCGGCGAGCCCATCGTTGGCGGCGGTGCCGGCACGGGCCTTTCGGCCAAGTGCGAGGAGGCGGGCGGCATCGATCTCATCGTGATCTATAACTCGGGCCGCTACCGCATGGCCGGCCGCGGCTCACTCGCCGGGCTGATGGCCTACGGCAATGCCAACGACATCGTGCTCGACATGGCGCGCGAGGTACTGCCGGTGGTAAAGCACACGCCAGTGCTCGCCGGCGTCAATGGCACGGACCCGTTCCTTCTGGTTGATTCGTTCTTGAGAAAGCTGACCGAGCTCGGCTTCTCCGGAATCCAGAACTTCCCGACCGTGGGGCTCTTCGACGGCACGATCCGCGCCCAGCTCGAGGAAACCGGGATGGGATACGGCCTGGAGGTTGAAGTCATTCGCAGGGCGCGCGAGATGGACCTGCTGACGACGCCGTACGTATTCTCGGAGGACAACGCCCGTGAGATGGCGCGGGCGGGCGCCGACATCATCGTCTGCCACCTGGGGCTCACGACCGGCGGTGCGATCGGCGCGAAGACCGCGT
>DATADT010000416.1:0-1512 GCA_036258355.1 Burkholderiales bacterium | reverse complement strand
CCTCGATCCCGCTGACGATCTGCTTCGCGATCGCGAGGCCGAGCCACAGCAGGGCAAGGATGAAGAGCGCCACCCAGCCGATGTGCTGGTCGACCACGAACTTCGGCGAGATCCAGCGCGCCACGCGCCATCCCGGAGAGGCAAGGGTCTTGAGCACGCGGTAGAAGAAATTGGTCTCGCGATCGACCCCGGGCAGAACTGCGAGCACGCCCTGCCCGATGAGCGAGAAGAGGCAGATCTCGACCATGATGCGCAGGGTGACGACGATGTCGATCAGCATGGTTCAGAGGTGGTAGTCGAGCGCGAGGCGCGCCTGGAGCTCGCGCCCCAGCCGCAGCGCCTCCTTGAGGGTAGCCCGTTCCAGGCGGTTGAGGCTCTCCGGCGAGACCCGGTTTTCGGAGCCGTCTTTCTGGATTCGAAGCCGCAGGCTCTGGATGACGTAGAACGCGTCCGCCATGGCTGCGACGTCGCGCAGGCCGATGTGGCTCGCGGCCGCGCGCAGCCGCTCGGCGGTGTTGGTCTGCCGCAGCCCGTGGGCGAGCGCATAGACGCGCGCCGCGTCCACGAACACCTTGGAGCCGTGCAGCTTCAAGTCGATGAAGCCTTCCGCGGTCGCGAAACCGCCGAAGCGGCCGAGCGCCGGCCTGCCTTGCAGCGCGGCTTCGGCGAGGTGACGCAGGAAGGCGGGATGCGCGCGCACCCGGCGGGCGACCCACTCGCGCAGCGCGACCGAAAGCGTGGAGTCGCCGTGCAGCGGGCGAAAGTCGAAGCAGATCGCCGCGTCGAGCAGCGCCTTCGGCAGGGTGACATCGATCCAGCCTGCCATCTTCGCCTTCCATTCGTCGAGCGAGAGGCAGAGCTGCGGGTTCGACGCCATCACGTTGCCCTTGCATAACGGGTAGCCCGAGGCGTCGAGCGCCTCGTTGACTTCTCGCGCGAACGGCAGCAGGCGCGCGCGCGCCGCGGCCGGCGGGCCGCCCTCGTGGGTCTCGAACAAGAGCCCGTTGTCCTGGTCAGAGCTGAAGGTCTGCTCGAAGCGGCCTTCGCTGCCGAACGCGAGCCAGCACCAGCGGATCCGCTCCAGGTCGTGGCGCTTGCGCACGATCTCGATGGCGCGCTGGCTGATGCGGTCGTTCAGCACCGAGACGAAGAGCGTCAGCTGCTCCGCCCCCACGCCTTGCTCGACCAGCGTGCGCGTCAGCGCGCGCACCTCGCCGGCGAGGCCGGCAAGGACCTCGATGCTGGCGGCGAGGCGGATCTCCATCGCCAGCTCGCCCAGGCCGAGCCGCTGCAGCGAGAAAAGATCACGCTCCGACACCACGCCGGCAAGCCGCCCCTCCTCGGTCACGAGCACGTGGCGGATGCGCTGCGCGATCATGGCGACCGCGGCCTCGTAGGCGAGCGCGTGCCCCGGCAGCGAGAACGGGTTGGGCGTCATGGCCTCGACGACGCTATGCGCAGACGCGTTCTTCGCAAGCGCGGCGACGATGTCCTGGTTGGTCACGATGCCGA
>DATADT010000415.1:0-6542 GCA_036258355.1 Burkholderiales bacterium | reverse complement strand
GGCGCACTGCGCAGCGCCGCCGGCGCGGCCCGGCGCGACAGCTTCGGCGAAGCCGACAAGTTCGCCGCGCTGCGCGCGCTGGCCTTCTTCAGGCGCTTCGCCGAGCCCGAGCTCTGGGAAGTGGTGCGAATCGGGCAGTGGCAGCGTGTCGCCGCCGGCACCGACATCGTGCGCGAGGGGGAGCCGGGCGACTTCTTTTGCGTGCTCCTCGAGGGCGAAGCGCGCGTCACCAAGAATCGCAAGCTCCTCAGCGTGCTCGGCGCCGGCGAATGCTTCGGCGAGATGGCCTACCTCTGCGCCGAGCGGCGTCAGCGCGGCGCCACCGTGACCGCTTCGAAAGACGCGCACATCGTGCGCGTGCGCACCGCCGACCTCGAGCGCGCCTCGATCGGCTGCCGCGCGCACTTCGACCGCGCCTTCGTCGCCCTCCTGGTCGAGCGGCTCAACCTCGCGAACACGAGGCTGACATCGGCCTAGGCGCGGCGCTGCTGCACGAGCTTCGGATCGAGCAGGCCGCCCCGGCATCCGGAGGCTGCATCCACCGCTGCTACGCCGTCGTCATTGCCGGCAGGCGCCGCTTTCTCAAGGCGAATTCGCCCCGCCAGGAAGACGCGTTCGCCGCTGAAGCCGATGGGCTGCGCGCCCTGCGCAATGCCGGCTTGCGCGCGCCAGAGGCGCTCGCCCATGGCATCGCGGGTGACGAGGCATACCTGCTGCTGGAATATCTCGAGCTCGGAAGCGCCGGCGACTTCGCCGCGCTCGGCCGCATGCTCGCCAGCGCGCATCGCAGGCCAGCCCCGCGCTTCGGCTGGGCGCACGACAACTACATCGGCTCGACGCCGCAGAAGAACGCCTGGTGCGACGACTGGGCGCAGTTCTGGCTGACGCGGCGATGGCAGCCGCAGTTGGAGTGGGCGCGCGGGAAGGGCTTCAATCTCCCGACGATCGACCCGTTGCCTTTCCTCCGAAACCACAGGCCCCAACCGTCGCTGCTGCACGGCGACCTGTGGAGCGGCAACGCGGGCTTTACGAAGGAAGGGCCGGTGGTGTTCGACCCGGCGGTGTACTACGGCGATCGCGAGGCGGATCTCGCGATGACCGAGCTATTCGGGGGATTTCCGCGCGAGTTTTACCAGGCCTACAACGAAACGTTCCCGCTGGACGCGGGATACGAGAAGCGCAAGCACCTGTACAACCTCTACCACCTGCTCAACCACCTCAACCTTTTCGGCGGTGGCTACCTGGGGCAGGTGAACTCGACGCTCAGCCTTCTCGGGGCCCTCTAGGCCTTTTCCGTTTCCAGCAGCTTCTGCAGCTCGCCCGACTGGTACATCTCGCGCATGATGTCGGAGCCGCCGACGAACTCGCCGTTCACGTAGAGCTGCGGGATGGTCGGCCACTTGGCGTACTGCTTGATGCCTTCGCGGATTTCCTGATCGGCGAGGACGTTCACGGTGTGGAAGTCCTTCACGCCGCAGGCGTTCAGCACCTGCACGGCGAGCGCCGAGAAGCCGCATTGCGGGAACTGCGGCGTGCCTTTCATGTAGAGCACGACGCGGTTGCCGGTGACCTGCTGCTTGATTCTGTCTTGAGTGTCCATGGCGCGATTTTATCGCGTTCCCCCGCTCACCCGCGGGATTGCGGCGAGGTCGGGCCAGCTCTGCACGCCTCGAAGGCCTGCCGCCGAAAGAAGCTCGCGCACCTGCCGGTCCTGCCCCATGCCATGCTCGATCAGGAGCCGCCCGCCGGGCGCGAGGTGCGCTGGCGCGGCCCGGGCTATCTCCCTGATGGCATCGAGGCCATCAGGGCCGGCGACAAGGGCGGCTGCCGGCTCGAAGCGAAGCTCGGCGAGGTGCGGGTCGCCGGCGGCGACGTAAGGCGGGTTCGAGACAATGAGATCGCAATACTCTGAGCCGAGCGGCTCAAGCCAGCGGCCGTGGCGAAAATCGATCTCGAGCGAATGCTTCGTCGCATTGCGCCTCGCCACCACGAGGGCTGCCGCGCTCGCTTCCACCCCGATCACGCTCGCTTGCGGGCGATGCTTTTTCAAGGCGAGCGCGATGGCGCCGCAGCCGGTGCCGAGATCCACCGCGCGCGAGAAAGCTTCTTGCAGCGCGAGATCGACGAGCAGCTCGGTCTCGGGACGGGGAATGAGGACCGCGGGGTTCACCGCGAGATCAAGCCCGTAGAACTCCTTGCGACCGAGGATGTAGGCCACCGGGTCTCCGGTTCGCCTGCGCGACACGAACTCGGTGAATCGATTCTCGGCTTCCCCGGGAAGCGATCGTTCCTGGAACGCGAGCACGCTTGCTTCGGAGAATCCGGTTGCCGCGGCAAGCAGCAGCCGCGCCTCGCGCGGGTCGATGCCGCTCGAGCGCAGCGCCTCTTGAACGGTCAAGCGGCTTCTTCGGTCAGGCTCGCGAGCTGCTCGGCCTGATGCTCGTGCGCGAGCGCGTCGATCAGCTCGTCGAGCTCGCCGTCCATGATGCGGTCGATCTTGTAGAGCGTGAGGTTGATGCGGTGGTCGGTGACGCGGCCCTGGGGGAAGTTGTAGGTGCGGATGCGCTCCGAGCGGTCGCCCGAGCCGATCAGGGACTTGCGCGTCGAGGCCATCTTCTGCTGCTGCTCGCGCTCCCGCTTGTCGCGGATGCGCGCCGCGAGCACGGAGAGCGCCTTCTCGCGGTTCTTGTGCTGCGAGCGCGAGTCCTGGCACTCCACCACGATGCCGGTCGGCAGGTGGGTAACGCGGATGGCGGACTCGGTCTTGTTCACATGCTGGCCGCCGGCGCCGGAGGCGCGGAAGGTGTCGATGCGAAGCTCGGCGGGATTCAGCACCACCTCGTCGATCGTGTCGGCTTCGGGAAGCACGGCCACCGTGCAGGCGGAGGTGTGGATGCGTCCCTGCGCTTCGGTCTTCGGCACGCGCTGCACGCGGTGGCCGCCCGATTCGAACTTGAGCCGGGAGAACGCGCCCTGGCCGGCGATGCGCGCGATGACCTCTTTGTAGCCGCCGAGCTCGGAGGCGCTCTCGGAGATGATCTCCACCTGCCAGCCCTTGCGCTCGGCATAGCGCGTGTACATGCGGAAAAGGTCGCCCGCGAAAAGCCCGGATTCATCACCGCCGGTGCCGGCGCGCACCTCGATGAAGAGGTTGCGCTCGTCGTTCGGGTCCTTGGGCAGGAGCGCGGTCTGGAGCTCCCCTTCCAGCCGCTCCATCGCCGCGCGCGCTTTCTTCAGCTCCTCGTCGGCATACGCCTTCATCGCGGGCTCGGCCGCCATCTCGCGCGCCTCGGCCGCGTCCCGCTCCACCTGGAGGTAGTTGTTGAAACGCGAGACCAGCGAAGACACTTCGGCATGCTCGCGCGCGAGCCGCTTGAACTGCTCCAGGTCGCGCGTCGCGTTCTCGGCGGCGAGCAGGCCGTCGAGCTCGGCGAGCCGCCCGACCATGCCGTCGAGCTTGGCGCGCACGCGGGGATTCACTTCGGGCGGCTTAGCCGCGCGAGCGTCTCGGTGAGCGCCTGCGTCGGGCCGTGTATCAGCTTGTTGGTAAGCTTGCGCGAGAGCGTCTCGAGGACCTGCGCCGGGTTGTCGCCGCGCTCGAGGGCCTTCAGCGCGCGCTCGAGCTCCTCGCGGCGCGCGGCGTCCGCCTCGTCGCGCAGCGCGCGAATAAGCGGCACGCCCTCGCGCAGCCGCATCCAGTGCATGAACTGGCCGACCTGGGCCTCGATGATTGCCTCGGCTTGCTCGAGCGCCGAGCGGCGTGCGTCGAGGTTCGCGCCCACGATGCCCGCGAGGTCGTCGACGGTGTAAAGGAAAACATCGTCGAGCTCGCCCGCCTCCTGCTCGATGTCGCGCGGGACCGCGAGGTCGACCATGAAGATCGGCCGCCGGCGCCGTGCGCGCAGCGCGCGCTCGACCAGTCCCTTGCCGAGGATCGGTAGCGACGAGGCGGTGCATGACACGACGATGTCGTACTCGTGCAGCCGCTCGCCGAGCGAGCGCAGCTCGATTGCCTGCGCCCTGAACCGCGCTGCGAGGCGCTCCGCGCGCTCGAGCGTGCGGTTCGCGACCGTGATGCGTGCCGGCGCCTGCGCCGCGAAGTGGGTCGCGGTGAGCTCGATCATTTCGCCTGCGCCGATGAGGAGCACGCTTTGGTCCTTGAGGCTCGGGAAGATCCGCGCCGCGAGCTTCACCGCCGCAGCGGCCATCGACACGCTCGCCGCGCCGATGCGCGTGGTGGAGCGCACTTCCTTCGCCACCGCAAACGAGCGCTGGAACAGCCGGTGCAGCAGGCTGCCGAGAGTGCCGGCCGACTCGGCGGCGCGCGCCGCCTCCTTCATCTGGCCGAGGATCTGCGGCTCGCCGATCACCATCGAGTCGAGGCCCGAGGCGACGCGGAATGCGTGGCGCACCGCCTGCTCATGCGGCAGCGTGTAGAGGTAGGGCTGAAGCTGCTCCGCGGCGAGGCGGTGGTACCCGGCGAGCCAGCGCGCGAGCTCGCCGGGCTTCTCGTCCGCCGAGACATAGACCTCGGTGCGGTTGCAGGTCGAAAGGATGGCGGCTTCGCGCGCAAGGCCGCGCTTCAACTCCGAGAGCGCCTCGTGCAGGCGCTCGACATGGAACACCACGCGCTCTCGCACGGCGAGCGGCGCAGTCTGGTGATTCAACCCCAGGGTGAACAGCGATGCGGCCAAGGCCGCGATTATACGGGGCTTTTTAGCTTCCCGGGGCGAAGCCCAGGCGCGAGACGGCGGCGCGCAGCGCGTGCGCCTGCACGGGCTTCACGACATAGGCGTCGACCCCGAGGCGATAGCTCTCGAGCACGTCGCGCTCCTCGCTCGAGGAGGTCATCACCACCACCGGAATCGCCCGCAGCTGCGAGCCTTTCATCCGCCGCAAGACCTCGATGCCGTCGATGCGCGGCATCTTGATGTCCAGGAGCACGAACCTCGGCGCATCGCCGGGATCGCGTCCGGCATACGCGCCGCTGCAGAAAAGGAAGTCGAGTGCTTCGGCGCCGTTTCTCACCCAATGCACCTCGCTTGCGGGGCTCGCCTCGCGCAGCGCGTGCAGCGCGCGCTCTGCGTCGTCGGGATCGTCGTCTACGAGCAGGATCGCCACGGCCGGGCCGCTCAGGCGCTGGTGAGGCCGCGGCGAATGGCGAACTTGACCAGCGCGGGAAGGTGCTCGACGTCGAGTTTGGTCATGAGCCGGCTGCGGTAGGTGTCGATACTCTTCGGCGACAAGCCTAGCATCGTTGCCACTTCGTGGCTTGTGTTGCCTTCGACGACCAGCTTGAGCACCTCGAGCTCGCGCGCGCTCAGGCGCTCCAACGGATCTTCGCCGCCGGGCTCCCCGGGCTGGCGCCCCGGAAGTTGCGCGCTGAGGTAGCGCCGACCTGCATGGACCGCCCGCACGGCAGCGACCACCTCCTCGACCGCGCATTCCTTGAGCGCATAACCGTGCGCGCCGGCGCGCAATGCCTGCTCGACGTAATCCGCGCGCGCATGCATGGACAGCATGAGAAGCCGGGTCCGGGGGGACGCGACGCGCAGCCGGCGTGCGACCTCGATGCCGTTCGTCCCCGGCATGGCGACGTCGAGGATGGCGACATCGGGCCCCTCGTGCCCGGCAAAGCCTACCGCCGCCGAGCCGTCGGCGAAGGAGCCGACCACGCGCAGGTCTTCTTCATCCTCCAGCAGCCGGGCGAGGGCCTCGCGCACGAGGCCATGGTCGTCGACCAGCATGACCCGGATCATGGCTGACACGATAAGGCGAGGTGGCCGCGCGCTTCTTTCGAAGCTGTAAGAACACGGAAAATATTTGTCAGTCGAACGCCGCCTCGGCGGCTAGCTGCTCCAGCGCCGCTACGTCGCGCAGGACGAGCGCCCGCCCCGCGCGCTCGAGCACCCCCTGCCGCACCAGGCAGGACAGCTCGCGCGTCACCTGCTCCCGGGCAGTGCCGATACGGCTCGCGACCTCATAGTGCGTAGGGGCCGGGTCGAGGCAGGAGCGGTTCGCCTCTACGCCGGCGATGCGGGCGCGGCGCAGAAGCTCGATCCGGATGCGCCGCTGCACCGGCTGCGCGCCGAGCTCGAGCAGGCGGTCGGTCAGCTCGCGCAGCGAGCCGGTCAGCCGCTGCAGCAGCCGTTCGCGCACCGAGGCATGGCTCGCCACGATGGACCGGAACACTTCGCCCGGGATCGAGCCGACGAGCGACTCGCGCAGCGCGCGGACGTCGGCCAAGGGCCCGCGGCCATCGAGGGCGGAATGCTCGCCGAATATCCCGCCCGCGCCGACGTCGTCGAGGATGATGCGCCGCCCGCGTCCTGCGGCGGCGGTGATACGGAGCGTCCCTGCAATCACGAGGTACACGTCGCGGCCGATATCCTCGCGGCGCATGACGTATTCGTTGCGCCTGCAGCGCGTCCATTTGCACTGCGCCGCGATCTCGCGCAGGCTGTAGCTGTCGAGCCCCCTGAAAAGCTCCACTTTTTGCAGGCCGAGCAGCGTCGACTTCGACTGCACAGCGGCCATCCGGA
>DATADT010000414.1:0-3195 GCA_036258355.1 Burkholderiales bacterium | reverse complement strand
GCGGCCAGCACGATCTGGTGGTGCTCCTTTTCATCTCTACTTAGGAACACAAGGCCCACGGGGCCGCGAGGCGTTTCGAGAACACCCCTGTCCGTGACCGCAAAACCGAGCACGCGTGTGTAAAAATCCTCCATCCGCGCGGGGTCGGTCACGAAGATCCCCATGTGGCTGAACGAAAACTCCGGAACCGAGGTCATCGCTTATGAAGCTCGCCAGTTTCAGCACTGCGCAAGGCGCAAGTTACGGCGCCGTCACGGCGAAGGGAATTGTCGACCTGCGCCGCCGCCTGGGCAACCAGTATTCCGATCTGAAATCCGTGATTGCGGGTAACGCCTTTGACCACGCAAAGAGATTTCTTCCCGAAGCGCCGGACTATCAGGCCTCGGACGTCACCTGGCTTCCCGTGATACCGAACCCGGACAAGATCGTCTGCGTGGGCCTCAACTACCAGGAGCACGTGGTGGAGACCGGGCGCGAGAACACCGAGCAGCCGGCGATCTTCCTGCGGCTGCCGGAATCGCAGGTCGGCCACAAGCAGCCGATCCTGCGCCCGCGCGAGTCGAAGAACCTCGACTACGAGGCGGAGATCGCCGTGATCATCGGCAAGCCCGGAAGGCGTATTTCCCAGAAGGATGCGTGGTCGCACATCGCGGGCTATAGCTGCTACAACGACGGCTCGGTCCGCGACTGGCAGCGCCACACGATCCAGTGGACCGCCGGGAAGAATTTCGCGCGCACCGGCGGCTTCGGCCCGTGGATGGTCTCGGCGGAGGAGATCCCGCCCGGGACCAAGATGACGCTCTCGTGCCGGCTGAACGGCGAGCGCATGCAGCACGCGACCACCGAGCAGATGATCTTCAAGATCCCGAAGATCCTCGAATACGTCTCGACCTGGACCACGCTCGTTCCGGGCGACGTGATCGTCACCGGCACGCCGGGCGGCGTCGGCGCGCGGCGTACGCCGCCGATCTGGATGAAGCCCGGCGACAAGGTGGAGGTCGAGATCGACAAGGTCGGCATCCTCGAGAACACGATCGGAGAAGATTGAGCATGAAGTGGCTGGCAGCCGCCCTGCTTTCCTGGACCGCGATCGTCTCGGCGCAGCCTTACCCATCGAAGCCGATCCGGTTCATCGTGAGCTTCCCGCCCGGCGGGAGCTCCGATTTAATCGCGCGCGCAATCGCGCCGCGCATGAGCGAGCGCCTTGGCCAGCCGGTGGTGGTCGAGAATCGCGCTGGCGCGGGCGGCATGATCGGCGTCGAGGCGATCGCCAAGGCGCCGCCGGACGGCGTCGGCGCGCGGCGTACGCCGCCGATCTGGGTGAAGCCCGGCGACAAGGTGGAGGTCGAGATCGACAAGGTCGGCATCCTCGAGAACACGATCGGAGAAGATTGACCATGAAGTGGCTGGCAGCGGCCCTGCTTTCCTGGACCGCAATCGTCTCGGCGCAGCCTTATCCATCGAAGCCGATCCGGTTCATCGTGAGCTTCCCGCCCGGCGGAAGCTCCGACTTAATCGCGCGCGCAATCGCGCCGCGCATGAGCGAGCGCCTGGGCCAGCCGGTGGTGGTCGAGAATCGCGCAGGCGCGGGCGGCATGATCGGCGTCGAGGCGATCGCCAAGGCGCCGCCGGACGGCTACGTCATCGGCCTCGCTGCGGCCGGGGCGCTTTCCTCGAACATCCACCTTTATCCGAGCATGCCTTACCACCCGGAGAAGGACCTCACGCCCATCTCGCTGCTTGCGATGATTCCGTTCTTTCTTGTCGCGCATCCCTCGCAGCCTTCCTCGTTGAAGGAGCTGATCGAAACGGCAAAGGCGAAGCCGGGCGCGCTCTCGTACGGCCATGGCGGCCAGGGCTCCACCATGCATCTCGCGGGCGAGCTCCTCAACATGATGGCGAGCATCCGAATCCAGGCCGTGCCGTACAAGGGCAGCGGCCCGGTGTCTGCGGACGTGCTGGGCGGCCAGGTGCCGCTCGGCGTGGTGGACGTGCCCTCGGCGATCGCCAACGTCAAGGCGGGCAAGCTGCGCGCGCTCGCTGTCACCACGAAGCGCCGCATTTCCGCCGCGCCTGACGTGCCGACCTTCGAAGAAGCCGGGCTGCCGGGCTACGAAGCCATTGGCTGGTTCGGCGCGGTGGCGCCCGCGGGCACGCCGGCAGAAATCATCAATAAGCTCAATTCGGAAATCAGAGACGCGCTCTCCGCCCTCGATGTCCGCGAGCGGGCGCTCTCGGCGGGCGCGGAGCCCTTCCCCACCTCGCCGCAGGAGTTCGCGGCGATGATCCGCGAGGAGACGAAGAAGTGGGGCGACGTGGTCAAGGCCGCCAACATCAAGCTCCAATGACGCGCAGCCCGGTCATCGACGTCCACACCCACATGCTCACGAACGAGTGGGTGTCGCTGCTCGAAAGCCACGGCGGGCCTGCGTACACGCTGAAGACGGTGAGCGGCGGCCTGCGCGCCATCCACCTCGATGGCGCGCCGTTCATGACTCCGGTGCCGAACATGTTCGACTGGGAAGCGCGCATCGCCAACATGAACAAGGCGCGCGTGGACATCGCGATCACCTCCCTCACCTGCCCGAACGTCTACTGGGGAACCGCGGAGGTGAGCCTCAAGGCGGCGCGCATCGCGAACGACGACATGGCGAAGGCGCAGAAGACCTGGCCCGACCGCATCCGCTGGTTCGCCTCGCTGCCGTGGCAGCACGAAGCCCTCGCCCTGCAAGAACTCAAGCGTGCGTGCGACAACGGCGCGGTGGGCGTCATGGTCCTCGCGAATATCGCCGGCAAGGCTTTGACGGACGAGTCTTTCAGGACTATCTGGAACGAGATAGACCGCCGCGCATTACCGGTGCTCGTGCACCCGACCGCGCCGCCGGGAACCGTGCAGCTCGGCCTGCGCGAGTTCCAGCTCACCGCTCCGATCGGCTTCACCTTCGACACCTCGCTCGCGGTCGCGCGCTGCATCTACGACGGCTTTTTCGACCGCTATCCGAACCTGAAGCTCATAGCCTCGCACGGCGGCGGCGCGCTGCCCTACCTGGTCGGGCGCCTGGACATCTGCTGGGACAACATCCCGGCGGCACGCGCCAAGACCACCGAGCCGCCGCGCAATTACATGCGCCGCATTTACGTAGACAGCGTGGTATTCCGGCAGGACGTGCTCAACATGTGCGTCTCGGTGTGCGG
>DATADT010000413.1:0-6086 GCA_036258355.1 Burkholderiales bacterium | reverse complement strand
GAGCTGCCGACCGGCGAGGTCGAAGTACTGGCGCACGAGGTGGAAATCCTCAACCCGTCGGCGCCTCCGCCCTTCCAGCTAGACGAGGACAAGCTCGCCGAGGAAACCCGGCTCGAGCACCGCGTTCTCGATCTCCGCCGCGAGCCGATGCAGCGCAACCTCCGCCTTCGGCACCGCGCCGCGATGGCGGTGCGCCGCTTCCTCGACGAGCACGGCTTCGTCGAAATCGAGACACCGGTGCTGTACAAGTCGACTCCGGAAGGCGCGCGCGAGTTCCTGGTGCCCTCGCGGCTGCACGAAGGGCACTTCTACGCCTTGCCGCAGTCGCCACAGCTCTTCAAGCAGATGCTCATGGTGGCGGGCTTCGACCGCTACTACCAGATCGTCAAGTGCTTCCGCGACGAGGATTTGCGCGCCGACCGCCAGCCCGAGTTCACCCAGATCGATATCGAGACCTCGTTCCTGTCGGAGGGGGACATCCGCGGACTGATGGAATCGCTGATTCGCTTCGTCTTCCGCGAGACAATCGGAGTAGAGCTGCCGACGCGTTTCCCGGTTCTAACCTATGACGAGGCGATGCGCGACTACGGCACCGACAAGCCCGACCTGCGCATCCCGCTCAAGCTCGCCGAGATCACCGACGCGGTGAAGGACGTCGAGTTCAAGGTGTTCTCGGCGCCTGCGAACGCGCCCGGCGGCCGCGTCAGCGCGCTGCGCGTGCCGGGCGGCGGCGCCTTTACCCGCAGCGAGCTCGATGCCTACGGCGAATACGCCAAGAACCTGGGCGCGAAAGGGCTGGCGTGGATCAAGGTCAACGAGCGCGCGAAGGGCGCCGAGGGCCTGCAATCTCCGATCGTGAAGAATCTGCACGCCCGCGCGATTTCGGGAATTCTTGAGAGAACATCTTCTGAGGATGGAGATGTGATTTTCTTCGGCGCGGGCGAAGCGGACATCGTCGCCGCGTACATGGGCGCGCTGCGCGACAAGATCGGCCACGACCGCGGCCTCGCCGTGGCGGGTTGGCGGCCGCTCTGGGTGGTCAATTTCCCGATGTTCGAGCTCGACCCGGACACGCGGCAGTGGAAGGCGAGGCACCATCCCTTCACCAGCCCCAAAGACGGCCACGAGGACTACATCGAGACCGCGCCGGAGAAGGCCTACGCCAAGGCCTACGACATGGTGCTGAACGGCTGGGAGATCGGCGGCGGCTCTGTGCGCATTCATCGCCAGGAGGTGCAGCAGAGGGTGTTCCGCGCGCTGCGCATGTCGCCCGAGGAGCAGCGCGCGAAGTTCGGCTTCCTCCTCGACGCGCTGCAATACGGGGCGCCGCCGCACGGCGGCATCGCCTTCGGCTTCGACCGCCTGGTGACGCTGATGGCCGGCGCTGCGGCGATCCGCGACGTCATCGCGTTTCCCAAGACGCAGCGAGGTCAGGATCTTCTCACCGGGGCGCCGAGCCCGGTGACGGAGAAGCAGCTGCGCGAGCTGCACCTCAGGCTGAGGAAACCGACGCCGCCGTGAGCTGGCTCGCGGGCGCGGTACTGGCTTTAGCGCTATCCGGTGAGATCCCCCTCGACGAGCTGCCGCCCGAAGCGCGCCACACCGTCGCGCTCGTCAAGGCGGGCGGCCCGTTCCCCTACCAGAGGGACGGCAGCGTGTTCCACAACCGCGAAGGCCTGCTCCCGAAGCGCAGCCGCGGCCATTACCGCGAATACACGGTGAAAACCCCTGGAGCGAAGGACCGCGGCGCGCGGCGTATCGTCGCCGGCCAAAGCGGCGAGCTTTACTACACCGACGACCATTACCGCAGCTTCAGGCGCATCATCGAATAATGGGCGAGTTGAGCCAGCGCCTGCTGGATGCGTCGCGCTCAGGTGTCTACCGGGCGCCTCGTGCCGACGACATCGTGAGAGCGGCAGCGGGCCGCGATCTTTCTCTGGTAAAGATCAAGTTCCAGGCGAAAGACAAGCTTTTGCGCGGGATAGCGGCGGCGCTCGATTTTCCCGACTGGTTCGGCGAGAACTGGGATGCGCTCGAGGACTGCCTGTCGGACCTTTCGTGGCGCAAGGCGGCGGGCCATGTGCTCCTTTTCGAGCGCGCGAAAGTGGGCGACGACTTCGGCGTGCTGCTCGACGTGCTGCGCTCGGTCGCCGAGTATTGGGCGACGCGTAGCACGCCGTTCTTCGCCGTATTCATCGATCCGGCAGGCGTGCTGCCGCTGCCACAGTTGTGCGCCCCGAAATGAAGCTTCCGCTTTCGGTGCTAGTCGTCGTGCACACCGCCGAGATGGAGGTACTGCTTCTCGAGCGCGCCGCGCGGCCCGGGTTGTGGCAGTCGGTCACCGGTTCGCTCGAGCGGCTTGATGAGGCGCCGGCCGCGGCCGCCGCGCGCGAGGTGCGCGAAGAAACCGGCATCGATGCGGCGAGCGGGCGCCTCACTGGCTGGAACGTCGCCTACACCTTCGAGATCTTCCCGCAATGGCGTCACCGTTTCGCCCCGGGGGTGACGCACAACACGGAGCGGCTCTTCAGCCTGAACCTCTCCGAGCGCGCGCCCGTGGCAATTGCGTCGAAAGAGCACACCGGGTTTACCTGGTTGCCGTGGCGCGAGGCGGCGCGCAAGTGCTTCTCGTGGTCCAACCGCGACGCGATCCTTATGGTGGGTGCCGCGCTGCTCGCAGCAGGCTGCGCAACCGGCGAAGCGCCGCTCGCTCAGCACCTGGATGCCGCGGCAAATGCCGAAGTGCGCGAGTGTGCGCACTGGTACCGGGCGCTTGACGCCGAGATCGACGCCGCGGGCGTGCGCGACGCCCAATACACCCGCGTGCCGGGGTTTCCGCACCTGCGCGTGGACCGTACGCTCGCCTCTCTTAAGGACCGTGCGGCGCAAGACGAGCCCGGACTGCGCGCGTTCACCGAACGGCTTGCCGAGCTCGACGCCGAGTCGCGCCTGTACGAGGTGCGGAATCTCCCGGCGCTGAGCGACGACACGCGCGCCGCGGCGCTGCGCCGGGCGGGCGATTGCGGCAAGCGGCTGCGCTATGCCGATCTCGCGAGTCCGGCTGCGCGCGAGTCGCTGCTCGCCGCCGCCAGTGTGCCGGACGACTATTCCACGGCGAGCCGCTTTTTCGGGCTCTACTACCTGACGAGGCTTCCGTTCGCTTCGGGCGTACGTAACTGGCAGAACGAGACGGTTGCGGCGTTCCAACGCAGCCGCGACCCAGCGGCGAACCGCGTGCGCTACGCGCCGCCGCAAGGGCCGCAGCTCCCGCGCAGCGTGGTCGCCGGGATGCTTGGCCGCGCCGCGTTCGATCCGCTTGGGCACCCGGCGATCTCCGAGCGGGAGCTGGAACGCCTGGCCGGCACTTACGCGCCGACGCTCGAGGTCGAGATCCGCGGCGACTACGACCGTTTCGGCGCGCTGCGGGTGCGGCGCGCTTCGGGCGCGCCCGAAGTGGATGCGACCGATCTGTCGGTGTACGTGCAGGCCGCCTACACGCGCTACCGCGACCGCCTGCTGCTGCAGCTCGTGTACACGCTTTGGTTTCCCGAGCGCCCGCCGAGCGGTTCGTTCGACCTCCTCGCCGGCCGCCTGGACGGTGTGGTATGGCGCGTGACGCTCGCGCCGGACGGAGAGCCGATCCTCTACGACTCGATGCACCCCTGCGGCTGCTATCACATCTTCTTCCCGACCTCCCGTGCCCGGGCGCGCGCGGCGCCGGACGATCTCGAAGAATGGCTCTTTATTCCGCAATCGGTGCCGAGGGTCGGCGAAGGCAGCCGCGCGGTGCTCACGATCGCCTCGGCCACCCACTACATAGAGCGCGTCGGATTCGAGCAGGGCGCCGAGAGCCTCGTGCGCTACCGCTTTCGGCGCTACGACGAGCTGCGCTCGCTGCCACGCCCCGGCGGCGCGCACGCGAGCGCCTTCGGTCCGCGCGGACTGATCGCCGGCACCGAGCGGCTCGAGCGCTTTTTCTTCTGGCCGATGGGAATCGCCTCGGCCGGGGCGATGCGCCAGTGGGGCCGGCACGCCACCGCGTTCGTCGGCCGCCGCCATTTCGACGACGCCGATCTCCTCGAGCGGCGATTCGAGCTCGACTTATGAAGGGAGCCCGTCTGCGCGTCGTAACGCTGAACATCCACAAGGGCTTGTCGCAGTTCAACCGGCGTCTGGTGATCCACGAGCTGCGGGATGGCCTGCGCGCGCTCGAGCCGGATCTCGTGTTCCTGCAGGAAGTGCAGGGACTCAACCAGCGCTTCGCGCTGCGCTTCGCCGGCTGCCCGATCGACCCACAGCACGCGTTCCTGGCGGGCGAGGAGTGGGAGCACGTCTACGGGTGCAACGCGGTCTACGACCACGGCCACCACGGCAACGCCATCCTCTCGCGCTTCGGGTTCGTGTCGTTCGAGAACGAAGATGTTTCGGCCCACCGCTACGAGCGCCGCGGGCTCCTGCACAGCGTGGTCGCGGTGCCGGGCTGGCGGCGCAACCTGCACTGCGTGTGCGTGCATCTCTCGCTGCACCAGCGCGGCCGCAACCGCCAGCTCGAGGCCATCTCCGGGCGGCTCGAGGAGCTCGCTTCGCGCAACCTGCCGATCATCGTTGCCGGCGACTTCAACGACTGGCGCCACCGTGCGAGCAGCATTCTGGAGGGCCGCCTCGGGATGACCGAAGTCTCGGTCGCGCACTACGGCCGCCCCCTCGCGACCTACCCGAGCAAGCTGCCGCTGCTCAAGCTCGACCGCATCTACGTGCGCGGATTCAAGGTCGCGGCGGCGCAGGTGCACCGCGGGAAGCCCTGGTCCATGCTCTCGGACCACCTTGCGCTGAGCGCGGATCTCGAGCGCGCCTAGGCGGCGGTCAGGGTCTCCCCCCGCCGCAGGCGGCCGCCGCGCGCCACGCGGCAGTAGGCGCCGAAGTTTCCCGCGAAGCGCTCGTTCAGGTTTCGCAGCGGCTCGGGGCCGCGGCGCGCGCCGCTCGCCTGGTCGATCGTCGTGACCTGGCAGCGGCTACAGGGCTTAGCGTACTCGAGCACGGCGTCGCGCCCGCGCAGCTCGCGCCATTGCCCGTTGCCCTCGACGACTATATTCGGCCTGAAGCGCTCCATGCCGATCCCGGGAAGATTCAGCTCGGAAAGCATCCCGGTCGTCGTTACGAGCACCGGCTCGGCATCCGCGAAGCTTCGCCGCGCCTCGGCGTCCAGCATCACCAAAGCGACCCGCATGCCGAGATAATCGCTCGCACTGTCGAGGCGCGCCGCGCGCCCCAGAATCCGCGTACCCCACAAGTCGATGCCGATGGGTTCAGTGAACTCGGAAAACCTGAGCATGACTTGCGCCAAACCGGCGAAGTCGAGCAGCAAGCCGCTGTCATCGACGTTCGCTTCAATCGTGGCGAGCAGGGGCCGGTCGCGTTGCGTGACTGCGCAGTCGTCCGCGCCAACGAAAGCGAAGCGGCGGTCGTGCTCGAGCCCGAGCGGGCCGAGCGCGGCTTCCTCGACGGCGACGGCGCGGCAGCCTTTCACCGGATAGACGTACAGCTGCGAAATGCGCACTACGCGAGCAGCCGCACCCGGCCGCGCTCCAGCGCCGCTACGACGGGAAAGGCATCGCGGCGGCAGGCGAATTCCACTTCGCGCGCCAGGCCGCGCGCCGCCATCATGCGGCCGACCCGGCAATCGAGCAGCGCCTCGGGCGCCTTGGCATGGCGGTAGAGAGCAAGGGCGGCTTTCGCAGCGTCGGAAAGATCGGTGACGTGCGGCAGCAGGCACTCGACAAAATAGCCGGCGCCGTAGAAATCCTCGAAATTGAAGTTGTTGCCCGAGCCCGAGCAGACAATGAGCACCGTTTGGCCGGGATGCCGCGCGAGGATATACTCGACCAGCGCGCGCGCGTTGAGCAGTGCGCCGCAATAAACGCGCGAGGCGGCCGCGGCCAGCCCCATCGCGACGGTGCCGTTGGTCGTCGAATAGATGACGCTCTTGCCTTCGATCCCGTGCTCGAGCAGCGAGAGCGGCGCGGGATGCGCGAACCCTGGCAGCGTCTCGGCGTAGAGCTCGCCGGCCAGCACGAAGGAGCTCTCGG
>DATADT010000412.1:0-2899 GCA_036258355.1 Burkholderiales bacterium | reverse complement strand
GAGGCGCGTGAAGATCTTGCCGCGCTTCGCATCCGCTCGCTCCTTGCGGTGCTTGACGTTGGCCCATCGGCTGTGGCCCGCCATGGTGCTTATAATTTTACGCATGCTTCTGGCGAAGAATGAAAAAGGCGCCTTCTCGCTCCTGCCCGCGCTCGCCAATCGCCACGGGCTGATCACCGGTGCGACCGGTACCGGCAAGACGATCACGATGCAGGCGCTCGCGCACCGGTTCTCCGACATCGGGGTGCCGGTGTTCATGTCCGACGCGAAGGGCGACCTCTCGGGAATCGCGAAGCCGGGCGGCGCGAATCCAAAAGTCCTGGAGCGATTCAAGGCTCTGAAGGTAGATGCGCAATTCGCCGGCTGCCCGGTGGAGTTCTGGGACGTGTACGGCGCAGCCGGCCTGCCGGTGCGCGCAACGGTGTCCGACATGGGGCCGCTGCTCCTTGGCCGAATGCTCAACCTCAACGAGACGCAGGCCGGCGTGCTCAGCCTGGTTTTCAAGATCGCCGACGACCACGGCCTCTTGCTGCTCGACCTGAAGGACCTGCGCGCAATGCTGCAGCACGTCGGAGACAACGCGGCGCAGTTCAAGACCAAGTACGGCAACGTCACCGGTGCCTCCGTCGGCGCCATCCAGCGCGGCTTGCTGGCGCTGGAGAGCCAGGGCGCGGAGCGCTTCTTCGGCGAGCCGATGCTCGAGATCGCGGATCTGATGCAGGTCCGTGGCGGCAAAGGCGTCATCAACGTCCTTGCCGCGGACAAGCTGATGAACGCGCCGAAGCTCTATTCGAGCTTCCTGCTGTGGCTGCTGGCCGAGCTTTTCGAGCAGCTACCCGAGGTCGGCGACCCCGAGAAGCCGAAGCTCGTGTTCTTCTTCGACGAAGCGCATCTGCTGTTCGACGAGGCGCCCAAGGCCCTCGTCGAGAAGGTCGAGCAGGTGGTGCGCCTCATCCGCTCCAAGGGGGTCGGCGTCTACTTCGTGACGCAGAACCCGCTCGACGTGCCGGAGAGCGTGCTCGGGCAGCTCGGCAACCGCGTGCAGCACGCGCTACGCGCATTCACGCCGCGCGACCAGAAGGCGGTCAGGACCGCGGCCGAGACGCTGCGCCCCAACCCTAAGCTCAAAGCCGAGAAAGTCATCACCGAGCTTGGCGTGGGCGAGGCTCTGGTCAGCTTGCTGGATGAAAAGGGCCGCCCCCACATCGTCGAGCGCGCCTTCATCGTTCCGCCCGCGAGCCACGTCGGGCCGATCGCCGACGCTGAGCGCCAGCAAGCCATCCGCTCTTCGCCGCTGTTCATGAAATACGAGAAGGCGATCGACCGGGAATCCGCTTACGAGAAGCTCAAGCACCACGTGGCGGAGAAGCAGGCGCCCGCGGCCGCGGCCGAGCCTGCTTCGGCGCCAAGCCCGATTTCTGACATCCTTTTCGGCAAGACCGGCCCGCGCGGCGGCAGGCAGACCCAAGGCGTGCTCGAGGCGGCGACCAAGAGCGCCGCGCGCGCCATGGGCTCGGAGCTCGGCAGGCAGATACTGCGCGGAGTGCTCGGCTCGATCCTCGGCGGCGGCCGCCGTCGTTGACAGAAAAATCGTATCGGGCCTGGGGGATCATATTTGCTCTGGTCGGGGTGCTTGCGTTCTCCTTCCGCCCGATCCTCATCAAGCTTTCCTACGGCGCGCACCCGGTCAGCCCGGTAACCCTCCTCTTCCTGCGCATGACGCTGTCACTGCCTTTCTTCCTGGGGATCGGCTGGTGGCTGCGCAATCAGGAGCCACGCCTCGAGCGGCGCGACTGGCTGGCGATCGCCGGGCTCGGGTTCATCGGCTACTACGCCGCGAGCTTCCTCGACTTCATCGGCCTGCAGTGGATCGGAGCCGGGGTCGGCCGGCTGATCCTGTATCTCTTTCCCACGCTGGTCGTGCTTCTTTCCTTCTTGTTTCTGCGCAAGCTTCCGACCTGGCGGGAAGTCGTCGCGCTGGTGGTGAGCTACGCCGGAATCGCCCTCGTGGTGTCGAACCAGATAGCAGCCGAGGGGCGGCTCTTCGCGCTCGGCGCGGCTTTCGTGTTCGCCTCGGCGCTGTGCTACGCGGTCTACCTCGTCGCCGGCAGCCAGGTGGTCAAGCGGGTGGGTTCGATGCGCTTCACCGCCTATTCCACGGTCGTCGCCACGGTGCCTGCGGTCATCCAGTTCCTGGTGACCGAATCGGCACAGTCGCTGGAACTGCCCGGCGCGGTGTGGGGCTATGCCATCGTGCTCGCGACAGTAAGCACGGTGCTGCCGCTGTTTCTGCAGGCCGAGGCCCTGAACCGCATCGGCGCGAACCACTTTGCGCTGATCGGGGCCATCGGTCCGGTAAGCGTCGCGGTGACGAGCGCGGTCGGGCTGGATGAGCCATTTACGTGGGTGCAGGCGCTCGGCGGCGCACTAGTCATCTTCGGCGTGCTTCTCGTCTCACTCAAGAAAGGTTGAGCATGGATCTCGGAATCCGCGGCAAGACCGCGCTCGTGTGCGCGGCGTCCAAGGGGCTCGGCAAGGGCTGCGCCATGGCGCTCGCGCGCGAAGGGGTGAACCTGGTCGTCACCGCGCGCGGCGCCGAGGCCCTGGAGGCGACTGCAGCCGAAATTCGAAAAGCATGGAAAGTCAAAGTTACTGCAGTCGCAGGCGACATCACCACCGCGCAGGGTCGTGAAGCCGCGCTGAAAGCCGCACCCGCGCCAGATATCCTGGTCAACAACGCCGGCGGCCCGCCGCCGGGCGACTTCCGCGACTGGGATCGCGACACCTGGGTCAAGGCGGTGGAGGCGAACATGATTACGCCGATCCTCACGATCCGCGCCGTGGTGGACGGCATGATCGCGCGCAAGTTCGGCCGCATCGTGAACATCACTTCCGGCGC
>DATADT010000411.1:0-4103 GCA_036258355.1 Burkholderiales bacterium | reverse complement strand
CTACGGCTCCGCTACGCGCCGATCCCGACAATCCTTCGTACACCACGTCCCGGGACGTAAACCGCGCGTTCTCCATTGATTCCTGGTGGGAGCTCTAAAGATGGCAAACGCGAGCACCTCCTGCGGGCAACCCCTGACCCTTCTGCAAGCCGTTCGGGCAGCGATACGCCGTAAACATTACAGCTATCGAACTGAAAAGTGCTACCTCTTCTGGGTCCGCCAGTTCTTACGGTACCACGGCCGACGACATCCCCGGCAGATGGGAGCGGCCGAAGTCACCGCGTTCCTGAATTACTTGGCATTGAGTCGACGGGTTGCGGCCGGAACGCAAAATCAAGCGCTCGCCGCGATCCTCTTCGTGTACCGCGTTGTCTTGGAACAGCCTCTGCCTTGGCTTGAAAAACTCGATCGGGCAAAGCGCCCCGCGCGTAGACCCGTTGTCCTATCGATCGAGGACACCGCGCGGTTGTTGGCTCGCCTGGAAGGCATTCCCCGCCTGGTGGCCGAACTTCTCTACGGGGCCGGGCTGCGGGTCGAGGAAGCGCTGTCGTTGCGCATCAAGGATCTGGACCTCTCCCGGCGCGAAATCGTGGTGCGAAGCGGCAAGGGCGCCAAGGATCGCGTGACGATGCTTCCGGAAAAACTTACCGCGCCCCTCACTACCCACCTCGCGCGCGTGCGAGCGCTGCACGATCGGGATCTCGCGTTGGGTCTTGGACGCGCCCCGCTGCCCTATGCCTTGGCGGGGAAATTTCCCAAGGCCGACCGCCAGTGGGCCTGGCAGTTCATCTTTCCGTCGGTGGCGACGTGCACCGATCCGTACACCGGTGCAACGGTTCGTTACCACCTTCATCCGCGAACGATTCAGCGCGCCGTACGCGCGGCGGCGACGCGCGCGGGCATCACGAAGCCGGTTGGCTGCCACACCTTGCGTCACTGTTTCGCAACGCATCTACTGGAGCGTGGCTACAACATCCGCACCATCCAAGAGCTCCTCGGCCACAAGGACGTGGAGACGACGATGATCTATACGCATGTTCTCAACCGTCCGGGACGCGGGGTGTCGAGTCCCCTTGCAAAGGTGTGCCGCGCCTGGATGCGCGCCGCGCATGCAGGCGCGGTGTGCCATCGGTGTGACATCAACCGGCGCGTGATGAGCGCCTCATTTCTAATCAGCGACTCACATCCTCAATCAGTCCTATCCATCATCGGCGCGACGCAGATGCGGCGTCCGGTTTCCACGGTCTTGCTATTGTAGGGGATGGACTACGCAGGCTTTTTCCATGAAGGCTAGGTACACCCGCGCTTCGCCGAGTCCTCGTTACCGCAGGCTGCTCGAGCAGTACCGGCTATTGCACGAGAACGGCGAACAGCACCTTGGCATACCGCCGGAGCTCACCTTCGCCGGACAGAGCCTGCCGCCGCAGGCCGCGCATATCAAGCGGCTGATCCGGAGCACGGGATCCCGCTCGCTGCTCGACTACGGGTCGGGAAAGGGCACGCAGTACCACCTGCGCCGCATGGTCGACCCCGAAGAAGGCATCGACTATCCGGACATCCGGTCCTATTGGGGTGTGGACGAGATCCGTTGCTACGACCCCGGTTACGAGCCGTTCGCCCAACTGCCGGTCGGCACTTTCGACGCTGTGATCTGCACCGACGTCCTCGAGCACATTGCCGAGGAGGACATCGCGTGGATCCTGGACGAGCTCTTCGCTTTCGCCCGCAAGTTCCTCTTCGCGAACGTCGCTTGTTTCCCGGCGCGCAAGCGGCTGCCCAGCGGCGCGAACGCGCACTGCACCATCAAGCCGCTCCGGTGGTGGGAGGAGCAGATCGCGCGTGCCGCGCGCTCGAGGCCTGGCTTGGTCTACGAGTTCCGCCTCGCGCAGCGCAAGCAGGCCGAGCTCAAGGAGACCGTCATCGCCGCGTGACGCGGCGGCGAAGCTACCTCAGGTCGAGCGCCCGCCGCCGGGTGAGCTCGACGAAGCATGAGAGATGGTAGTCCTCCGGCGAGACGTCCTTGGGCGTGTTGTCGCGCCGCCGCGCGCATTCGGCGTCGCGGTACTGACGCCACTCTTCGTTCGCTTTGCGGAACGTGTCGGCCGCCTTTTCGTTGCCGGCGCTGTGGTCGCGTTCCCGGGCCTCCTGGAAGCTGAGGGCGTAGCTTTGCATCAGGTCGTTCTCGGCGACCTGCAGCAGCGTCTGCAGGCATGGGCGCGGCTGCTTGCGCAGCGCGGCATCGCGGGAGCATTGCACGAGCGCGGAGGCGTTGGGCCGCGGCAGCCATTCGAAGAAGACGGCGCGCTTGTCGTCGGCGAGCAGGCAGATGAAGGCAAGCTCGGCGCTCGGTGCGTTGTCGAGCACCACCGCGCCGTTGCCCCTGAGAATCGAGGACACAACCTGGTTGCCGAGCTTGCGCGTGTAGCGCTCGATGGAGAGCGCCTGGTCGCGCTCGATCACCACGTCGTTGCCGCTGGTCCCGTCACGCGCCATTTCGCGCTTGACGTAAGCGCGGCAGGTCTCGACGGCCGGCCCGCTGTATTGGGCGTCAACGGAAAAGGCGGCCAGTGCTGCGAGCAGGCCTATTGCTAGTCTTGTCATCGATACTGCCCCGTCGATTGCGCCCGGGCGCGGATCAGGCCGTACAGGCTTTCGGTGAACGGCGCGCGCACCCCCGCCTTGCGCGCGATCTCCAGCGTGCCGGCGAGCAGGCCGTCGATCTCAAGCGGCTTGCCTGCCTCGAGGTCCTGGTGCATGGAGGTCTTGAAGCGCCCCAGCGCGCGCGCCATGTCGATGCGCGCCTCCGGGTCGATGTCGGCGTCGACGCCGACGGCGCGGCCGATCGCCAGCACCTCGCGCATGATCTCCACCATGTAAGCCTTGACCTCCTGGTTGCGGATGAGCTCGTCGGCAGTGGTCACGGTGAGCGCCGACACGGGATTGAAGCTCACGTTGCCGAGAAGCTTCACCCAGAACTCCTTCTCGATGGCATTCGTCACGATGACCTCGAAGCCCGCTGCAGAGAGCGCCGTGGCGATTCGCTGCGTGCGCGCGGTGTTCCTCCCGCCCGGCTCGCCCAGGATCAGCTTCGCGCTCATGTTGTGGCTGACGACGCCCGGTTCCTGCGTCGAAGCGGCGAGATGGATCACGCAGCCGACGATCCGCTCGATCGCGATCGCCCGCGTGAGCTTGCCGCCGGGATCGAGCGACTCGAGGCGGTTATCCTGGGCCCTTATTCCTTGAAAGAACCACCACGGCACACCGTTCATGGCTGTGACCACCGAGGTCTGTTTGCCCAGCAGCGGCGCGATGGTTTCCGCGACGCCTGTAAGGCTTTGCGCCTTCACGGTGACTAATACGTAATCCTGCGGTCCAAGCCTGGCGGGGTCGCTTTCGGCCTTGACGTTGAACGTTTCGGTCTCACCTTTGCTCTGTACTCGCAGGCCGCTGCGCCGAATGGCGTCGAGCTGCGCGCCGCGCGCGACGACCGACACGTCGTGGCCGGAACGTGCAAGCCACGCGGCCATCAAACCACCGATAGCGCCGGCGCCGTAGACGCATATTTTCATGGTGCTATTCTACGTTTTCGAGGAGTGACCCATGTTTGCCTTCATGAAGAAGATGAAGTCGCTGCTGCCGCCGGAGAGCACGCTGCCGGGGCGCGCCGAGGCGATGCGCGTACCGGCGAAGCATTTCGTGAACGGACACCCGCTGAAGCCGCCGTTCCCCGAAGGCATGCAGCTCGCGCAGTTCGGCATGGGGTGCTTCTGGGGCGCAGAACGTGTGTTCTGGGAAACGCCCGGCGTGTACTCGACCGCAGTCGGCTACGCCGGCGGCGAGACCAAGAACCCGACCTACGAAGAGGTGTGCAGCGGCTTCACCAACCACACCGAGGCGGTGCTCGTCGTATTCGACCCGAAGATCGTCACTTACGAAGAGCTACTCAAGGTGTTCTGGGAATCGCACGACCCGACCCAGGGCATGCGCCAGGGCAACGACGCCGGCACCCAGTACCGCTCCGCCATATATACATATGGTGACGTCCAGGCCCAGGCCGCCGCGCGCTCCAAGGAGATGTACGAGAAGGCCCTGAAGGCAAAGGG
>DATADT010000410.1:0-1719 GCA_036258355.1 Burkholderiales bacterium | reverse complement strand
GCGGCTTTTCTCGCACCTCGCCAACGTCGGCGACGCGAAGTCGCTCGTCATCCATCCGGCGAGCACCACGCACTACCGCATGAGCGACGAGGACCTGAAGAGGGCCGGCATTACCGCCGGCACGGTGCGCCTGTCGATCGGTCTCGAGGACCCGCAGGACCTGATCGAGGACCTCGAGCGCGCGCTGCGCGCGACGGCGAAGTGAAGCTCGCGCAGTGATCTTCGACCTGGATGGCAAGCGGGCGTTCGCCTACACCGCGGCGCACGAGCTCGACCCGGCCAAGCCCACCGTGGTATTCGTCCACGCCGCGGGGCTGGATCATTCCTGGTTCGGGCTGCAGAGCCGTTACTTCGGCTACCACGGGCGCAACGTGCTTGCGCTCGACTTCCCCGGGCATGGCCGGAGCGACGGCCCGCCGCTTCCTACCGTTCAGGCGATGGCGGACTGGCTTTCAAAAGTCCTCAAGCGTTTGAAGGTCGAAAAAGCGAGCATCGTGGGCCACTCCGTGGGCTCGCTGGTCTCGCTCGAGTTCGCGGCACGCTATCCGGACCAGTGTGAGCGCATCGCGCTCATCGCCGTAGGCTATCCGATGAAGGTGGCGGAGCCCTTCCTCGAAGCCGCGCGAAAGAACGACTACGCCGCGTTCGACATGCAGACCATCTGGGGCCACGCGCCGCAGGTGGCGCTCGGCGCGAATCCCAACCCCGGCATGTGGATGTACGGCGACTCGCTTGCGCGCCTGGAGCGGCTTGCGCCTGGGGTGCTGTACAACGACCTCAAGGCGTGCAACGACTACGGCTCGGGCGCCGAGAGCGCCTTAAGAGTGAAGTGCCCGGTACTCTTCATCATCGGCCGGCGCGACGTGATGACGCCGCCGAGGGCGGTGAAGATTCTCCAGGAGAAGATCCCCGCCGCACGGACGGTCGAGGTTGCGCCCTCCGGGCACTCGCTGATGGCGGAGGCGCCCGACGCCACGCTCGATGCCCTGATCGAGTTCATTTCCAGTCGGTAGAGGCGACGAACCAGGCGGTCAGCGCCCCGAACGCGATCATCGCGGCCGCGATGACGACGAACACACCCTGCAGCGAAGTGACCATCAGTCCGCCGGCGATCACGATCGCAAGGCGCACCGTGCCAGCCAGGATGGGCCGCAGGACGCGTCCCGCGCCCTGCGAGGCGAAGTAGAGCGCGATGCCGGCGGCGAGCATGGGGTAGAACGGCGCCACAGTGCGCAGGTAGCTCGAGCCGTTTTCCAGCACCGCGACGTCGTCGCTGAAGAGTCCTACCCAGGCGAGCGGGAAGATCGATGCCACGATGGCGATCACGAGGCTGATCGAAGCGGCGAAGCCCGCGCCGACCCAGGCGATGCGCTTCGCGCGCTCGGCGCGGCCCGCGCCGATGTGCGTGCCGACCAGCACGACAAGCGCCTGGCCGACCGCGAATACGAGCGGAATCTGCAGGAGCTCCAGGCGCAGCCCCACGCCGTAGCCCGCGAGCGCGGCGGCGCCGTGGCGTCCGACGAAGCCGGTCAGGATCACCGCGGTGAGCACGGTCTGTATCGCAGACAGCGACGAGACCGCGCCGACGCGCAGAATCTCCCGGAACAGCCTCCATTCGAGCGCCCAGTCCCCGCGCCGCGGAGCGAGCAGGCTCGAGCGCCAGACGACCGCGGCCATCACGAGCGCCGCAATGCTGAAAGTAGTCACGTAAGCGATCCC
>DATADT010000409.1:0-13406 GCA_036258355.1 Burkholderiales bacterium | reverse complement strand
AAGCGCACCGGGCTCGCCGCGCACACCAAGAACACGCTCTCGAGCCTTCCGCTCCTCGAGCGCGACCTCGATCGCATCCAGCGCCAGGGCTGGGCCACCGACAACGAGGAAGCCGAGCTCGGCGTGCGCTGCGTCGCCGCCGGCATCCGCGACGACGCCGGCACCCTCGTCGCGGCCCTCTCGCTCTCCACGCCCGCCGATCGGATGAAGGTGCAGTGGGGCCCGCTCGTCAAGGAAACCGCCGAGCGCATCTCGCGCACCATCGGTCACCGGCCGCCTGCGGCACGCATCGGCGCGCACTAAGAAGAGAAAGAAAAATCAGCTAAGGCCGTGCAGGGCGAACAGCCCGCGCCGGTCGGTCCAGACCTTCCCGCTCCTGAAGCCCGCCTTTGCCGCGAGGTCGCGGAAGCCGTCGAGCGAGTACTTGTAGGAGCTCTCGGTGTGGATGGTCTCGCCGGAGGCGAAGTGGAAGCGATGTTTCCCCAGCGCGACCTTCTGCGCCCCCATGGAGACGAGATGCATCTCTATCCGCCCTTCGACGGGGTTGTAGAAGGCGTAGTGGCGCCAGCGGCGCAGGTCGAAGTCCGCGCCGAGCTCGCGGTTGATGCGCGCAAGGAGGTTCAGGTTGAACGCGGCGGTCACGCCGCGCGAGTCGTTGTAAGCGGCGTGCAGCACCGCGGGGTCTTTCTTGAGATCTACGCCGACCAGCATGCGCGCCGCAATCCCGCGCGACATGGAGAGGAACGCGTGCGCCTCCTCGGGCGTGAGGTTGCCGATCGTCGAGCCGGGGAAGTACACCACACTCGGCATGCCGCGGCGCACAGGGATGTCGATCGGGCGCGAGAAGTCGCCGAGGAGCGGATGGATGCGCAGCCCGGGAAATTCTCGCGCGAGGCGGCGCGCCGCGTCGTCGAGCGCGTCCTGCGAGATGTCGATCGGCACGTACACCGCGGGGCGCGCGGCGCGGATGAGAAGCCGGCTCTTCACGCCCTCCCCGCTGCCATACTCGATGAGCTGACAGCCGCGGCCGGCGAAGCGCGCGATGGCAGCGAGGTGCCGCCGCGTAAGCGCGAGCTCGGCGCGCGTCACGTAATACTCGGGGAGGCGGCAGATGCGCGCGAACAGGCGGCTGCCCGCGGCATCGTAGAAGTACTTGGGCGAAAGGAATTTCTGCGGAGCCGAAAGTCCCGCGACGACGTCGTCGCGAAAACTCTTTAGCTCGAGCGGCCTCTCGCGGCGCCGGTCTCGAGCCACTTGCGGATGCGGTTGGCGTCGCCGATCCGGGAATGCCTGCCCCACGAGTCGAGCAGCACCACGATGAGGTCCTTCTCGGCGAGGCGCACTTGCATCACGAGGCAGCGTCCGGCCTCGCTGATGTAGCCGGTCTTGGAGAGCTCGATGTCCCAGTACTTCGAGCGTACCAGGTGGTTGGTGTTGCCGTAACTGAGCGGCCTGCCGGAGGCATGCACCGTGGCGCGGGTCTTGGTGGAGTACTCGCGGATCAGCGGGTACTCGTGCGCGGCGCGCACCAGCTTGGCGAGGTCGGCCGCGGTCGAGACATTGGCCGGCGACAGCCCGGTCGGCTCGACGAAGCGGGTCTCGTCCATGTCGAGGAGGGCCGCCTTGACATTCATGGCGTCGACGAAGGCTTCGAGACCGCCGGGGTAGCTCTGGCCGAGCGCCGCGGCAGCGCGGTTATCCGAAGCCATGAGCGCGAGCAGCAGGAGGTCGCCGCGCGTCAGCTTGAGCCCGGTGCGCAGCCGCGAGCGCGAACCTTTCATGCGCACCGCGTCTTCCTGTGTAAGGACGATCTCCTCGTCGAGGTCCAGTCCGTAGTCGAGGATCACCATCGCGGTCATCAGCTTGGTGATCGAGGCGATCGACACCACTGCATCCGTGTTCTTGCCGAAGACCACTTCCCCCGTGTCCGCGTCCTGCACCAGCGCAGAGGAGGATCTAAGCGCGATCTTGCGTACGTCCTGAGCCTGCGCGAACCCGACACTTACGAAGAGCACGAGCACGAGGGCGCAGATGGCGACGATGCCCTCAAGCGGATGCAGTTTTCTTTGCATTGTTGAATCTTCCCCCTCTATCCGCAGTGGTCCTTCTAAGTGCCCATGCACTGAACGGCACATGGACGCGTCGCAGTCTAGCCGACGGTTTGAAAAAATTGCAAACCAAAACAGTGGCTAGCAACAAATTTCAAGAAATCGCGTGAGATTGTTCCTGTCGTGCCCGGCCTCGCTATAGCCCCCTTCGGCTACTCGGCGGCAGTGCTTTCGAGGATCTCCTGGGCCTGGGCCTGCTGCTGCTGCAGGGCCCACATGCGGGCGTATTCGCCTTTAACATCAAGCAGTTGGGCGTGGGTGCCGCGCTCCACGATGCGCCCCTGGACGAGCACCAGGATCTGGTCAGCGTCCATCACAGTGGACAGCCGGTGGGCGATGACAAGCGTGGTGCGTCCCTGGGCGATGCGCTCGAGCTCGGCCTGGATCGCCTTCTCGGCGCGCGAGTCGAGCGCGGAGGTCGCCTCGTCGAAGATCAGGATGCGTGGATTTTTTAACAGTGCGCGGGCGATCGCGACGCGCTGCTTCTCTCCACCCGAGAGCTTGAGGCCCCGCTCTCCTACCTGGGCTTCGTACTTCTTCGGAAGCGATTCGATGAAGTCGTGGATGTGCGCCGCGCGCGCGGCCTCGTAGATCTCCTCGTCGCTCGCTTCGGGGCGGCCGTAGCGGATGTTGTAGAGGATGGTGTCGTTGAAGAGCACCGTGTCCTGCGGCACGATCCCGATCGCCGCGCGCAGGCTCGCCTGCTTGACCTGCCTTATGTCAACGCCGCTTATTTCTATTTTTCCACCTGAAGCATCATAGAAGCGGTAAAGCAGGCGGGCGAGCGTCGATTTGCCGGAGCCCGAGTGGCCGACCACCGCGACCCGGTGTCCCGCCGGGATCTTGAAGCTCACGTCGAAGAGGATCTGCCGCGCTTTCTCGTAGGAAAAATCCACGTGCCGGAACTCCACGGTCGCCGGTCCGGCCGGAAGCTCCGGAGCGCCCGGGTGGTCCTCGACCTCGCGATGCTCGGCGAGCAGGCGGAACATGCGGTCCATGTCGATCAGCGCCTGCTTGATCTCGCGATACACCATGCCGAGGAAGTTGAGCGGGATGTAGAGCTGGATCAGGAGCCCGTTCACGAGCACCAGGTCGCCGATGGTGAAGGTCTTGGCCGCGACGCCTTCGGCCACCAGCAGCATCAGCGCCGTCACCGCCATGGCGATGATCAGGCTCTGCCCGATGTTCAGGATGCCGAGCGAGGCCTCGTTCTGGGTCGCCGCGTCCTCGTACTTGTGGAGCTGCTCGTCGTAGCGGCGCGCCTCGAACTCCTCGTTGCCGAAGTACTTCACCGTCTCGTAGTTGAGCAGGCTGTCGATGGCGCGCGTGTTCGCTTTGGAGTCGAGCTCGTTGGCGCGGCGCCGGATCTCCATGCGCCATTCGGTGATCATCACCGTGAACGCGATGTACACCGCGACCGCGCCGAAGGTGATCGCGGCGAAGCGCCAGTCGAATTTCGCGAGCAGCACCGCGGCGACCAGCGCAAACTCGAGGATCACCGGGAAAATGGAGAAAATCAGGTACGAAAGAAGGGTCGAGATGCCCCGCGTGCCGCGCTCGATGTCGCGCGTCATGCCGCCGGTCTGGCGCTCGAGGTGGAAGCGCAGCGACAGGCTATGGAGGTGGCGGAACACCCCGAGCGCGACACGCCGGATCGCACGCTGCGTGACGCGCACGAAGACCACGTCGCGCAGCTCCTGGAAGAGCGTGGTCGAGAAGCGCAGCAGGCCGTAGATCGCGAGCAGCGCCACCGGCACCGCAACGATCTGCAGGCTCGGGTCCAGGCCGTCCACCACCTCTTTCATGACGAGCGGCACGCCGACGTTGGCGACCTTGGCGGTCACCAGGCAGGCGAGCGCCAGGACCACCCGCCCCTTGTATTCCCAGAGGTAGGGAAGGAGGGACGCGAGCGCCTTCCATTCGTTGCCCCTCAATCGCTGTGTCGGAGCGGCGCTATGTGCCATATGCCCGGATTATCGCAATCCCGGACATCCCAGCCGCCCGCGAGTTACGTATAGTTGCCGCCAAGGGAGAGAGTCATGGGTCTCAGACTCAAGTTCAACCTGGTGCTGCTCGCCGTGTTCGTGATCGGGCTGGGCGCCACGGGGTACGTGTCGCACGACCTCTTGCACAAGAATGCGCGCGACGAAGTGCTGCGCAACGCAGGCGTGATGATGGAAGCTTCGCTCTCCATGCGCCACTACACCGTCACCCGGGTGCGGCCGCTGCTGCCGTACGACGCCGACAAGTTCCTGCCGGAGAGCGTACCCGCGTTCGCCGCCACCGAGGTCATGACGCTGCTGCGAAAGAAGTACCCGGATTTCTCGTACAAGGAGGCGGCGCTCAATCCCACCAACGCGCGCAACCGCGCGGTTGAATGGGAGGAGGACATCATCAACGCCTTCCGCGCCGACCCGGCGCGCGGCGAGATCTCGGGCATGCGCGACACCCCGACCGGGCGCTCGCTCTACCTCGCGCGCCCTTTCCTGATCAAGGACCCCGGCTGCCTCGCTTGCCACACCACGCCTGAAATGGCGCCCGCAGCGATGGTCCAAATCTACGGCCCGAACAACGGCTTCGGCTGGAAAGAGAACGAGGTGATCGGCGCCCAGATCGTGTCCGTGCCGATGGGGTTGCCGATGCGCAACGCCAACCGCGCGTTCGTGACGTTCATGACCTCGCTCGCCATCGTGTTCGCGGCGTTGTTCGTTATCCTCAACATCATGCTCACACAGCTCATCATCGAGCCGATGACCCGGCTCTCGGACATCGCCGAGCAGATCTCGAAAGGAAAATCCGACGTCACCGAGCTCGTCCCCCAGGGCGACGACGAAGTGGCGCAGCTCTGCCAGGCCTTCAACCGCATGCGCCGCAGCCTGCAGAAGGCGATCAGCCTGATCGAGAAGGGGTAGATGAGCCCGCAAGCCGCGGCCAACGCGCTTCCGGAGGGCTACGCCCTCCAGGAATACCGCATCGAGAAGGTGCTCGGCGTGGGCGGGTTCGGCCTGACGTACCTCGCGATCGATTCCAACCTGAACCTGAAGGTCGCGGTCAAAGAGTACCTGCCGGCGGACGTCGCGCAGCGCAGCGCCGACCAGACCATCGGGCCGCGCTCGCCGTCGACCGCCGAGACCTTCGGCTGGGGCAAGCAGCGCTTCATGGACGAATCGCGCACCGTGGCCTCGTTCCGCCATCCCAACATCGTGCGCGTCATGCGCTTCTTCGAGGCCAACGGCACCGCGTACATGGTGATGGAGTTCGTCGAGGGCGCGGCGCTCAACGACTGGATCAAGACGCACCGCCCCCTGTCCGAAGCGCAGGTCGCAGCGATCGTCGGGCCGCTCCTCGACGGGCTTGAAGTCATCCACAAGGCAGGCTACCTGCACCGCGACATCAAGCCCGGCAATGTCTATATCCGCGAGGACGGCAGCCCGGTGCTGCTCGACTTCGGCTCGGCGCGCGCGCGCGCCACCGATCTCACCGCGGTGGTTTCGCCCGGCTATGCGCCGTTCGAGCAGTACCACAGCCAAGGCAAGCAGGGGCCGTGGAGCGACGTCTACGCGCTCGCCGGGGTGCTCTACTGGATGGTGACAGGCTCGATGCCGCTCGAGGCCCCCTCTCGGGTGCGCGCCGACGAGATGGCTGCCGCGATCCAGGCCGCCGACCGCAGCCGGTTCCGGCCCGAATTCCTGGCCGCGATCGACTGGGCGCTCGCGCCGTTCGAGGACCAGCGGCCGCAGTCGGTGGCGGAATGGCGCGAGGCCCTGCTCGCCAGCAAAGCCGTTGAACCAAAAACAGAAACGGTCTACACCGCGCCCCCGGCGCCGAGCCTGCCGGCGGAGGTCCTGAAGCGCGCAGAAGCGCAGCTCGCCGAGTACCTCGGGCCGGTGGCGGGGGTGGTGGTGAAGCGCGCCGCGATCAAGGCTCGCGACGAGACCGAGCTCTATCTCCTGCTCGCCGACGAAATCGAGGACAAGGAAGAGCGGAAGGCTTTCGTTCGCAAAACGGTTCCCATCTCCGGCAAGCCGTGATACAGTTCAAACGGTCGTTTGAATTGTCGTTTGAATTGTATTTGCATCCGATCACGGCCGGCCCATGTCCATCCGCAGCTTCAAGCCTCAGCATGAAACCCGCACGCGCATCCTCGACGCCGCCGAGGAGCTCTTCATGCAGCACGGGTTCGAGGGCACGTCGATGCGCCAGCTCACCTCGCGTGCCGGCGTCAACCTCGCGGCGGTCAACTATCACTTCGGGTCCAAGGACGCGCTGATCGAGGCGGTGTTCCGGCGGCGGCTCGATCCGATGAACGCCGCCCGCATCGCCGCGCTGGATGAGCTCGAGAAGGAAGGGCGCCCGGCCGCGCCCGAGGCGATCATCCGGGCATTCGTCGGACCGAGCCTGCACATGATCGAGGATAGCAAGGGCGGCGGGCGTAACTTCATTCGCCTCCTCGGCCGCACGTACACCGACCCCGCGAAGGGGATCCGCACGCTGATCGGCCAGATGTACGCGCCGGCCATGGAGCGCTACAAGCGCGCGCTCCAGCGTGCGCTTCCTCAGATGCCCTCCGACGAGCTCGTGTGGCGGATGCATTTCATGTTCGGCACCCTCGCCTACACGCTCGCCGCCACGGACACGGTGCAGCTCATCGCCGGCTGCAAGCCGGAAGACCGTTACGACGCGCGCCTGCTGGAAGAGCGCCTCACCGCGTTCCTTGCCGCAGGGCTTCACGCCCCTCTCAAGACTTCAATCAAGAAGGCAGCTTAGGAGATTCCATGGCCTGGTTCATCGCCGCCATCCTTGCCGTCATCCTCGTCTTCGGCTATTTCGGCCTGCCGGTCCTCTGGTGGACGCTCGCGGCCGGCCTGCTCACCTGGTATCTCAGTGCCATCGCGGGTTTTGGCGCCGTCACCAACATCGTTCTCGCGGTGGTGTTTTTCACGGTTGCAGCAATCCTCAACGTTCCGGCACTTCGCCGCACCGTTATCTCGAATCGCATCCTTGCCCTCTACCGCCGCATCCTTCCCGACATGTCGCAAACGGAGAAGGAAGCGATCGACGCCGGCACGGTGTGGTGGGACGCGGACCTCTTCTCCGGCAAACCCGACTGGGACAAGCTCCTGAAGACGCCCGAGCCGCGCCTCTCGCCCGAAGAGCAGGCGTTCCTCGACGGCGCGGTCGAGGAGCTCTGCGCGATGTGCGACGAGTGGGAAATCTCGCACGAGCGCCAGGACCTGCCGCCGCACGTGTGGCAGTTCATCAAGGACAAGGGCTTCCTGGGCATGATCATCCCGCAGCAGTACGGGGGCCTCGGTTTCAGCGCGCTCGCACACTCGGCGGTGGTGATGAAGCTCTCGACGCGCTCGAGCACCGCGGCGATCTCGGTAATGGTGCCGAACTCGCTGGGGCCGGGCGAGCTGCTCCTGCACTACGGCACTGACCAGCAGAAGAACCATTACCTACCGCGCCTGGCGAGAGGCCAGGAAGTGCCGTGCTTCGCGCTGACGAGCCCCGAGGCCGGCTCCGACGCCGCCGCGATCCCGGATTTCGGCGTCGTGTGCAAGGGCGTATGGCAGGGCAAGGAAGTGCTCGGCATGCGCGTCACCTGGGACAAGCGCTACATCACTCTGGGACCGGTGGCGACGCTGCTCGGTCTCGCTTTCCGTCTTTACGATCCAGAGAAACTTTTGGGTGAAAAAACGGACTTGGGCATCACCTGTGCCCTCGTCCCAACGAATACCCCCGGCGTCAACATCGGCCGGCGCCATATGCCGCTCAACGCGGCGTTCCAGAACGGACCGACCTGGGGCAAGGAAGTCTTCATGCCGCTCGACTGGATCATCGGCGGCTCGGAGTATGCGGGTAAGGGCTGGATGATGCTGATGGGCTGCCTCGCCGCGGGGCGCGCGATCTCGCTGCCGACCTCGTCCGTCGGCGGGGTCAAGGCGCTCACGCGCTTCGTCGGGGCCTATGCGCGCGTGCGCAGCCAGTTCAAGACTCCGATCGGCAAGCTGGAAGGCGTGGAAGAGGCGCTCGGCCGCATCGCCGCGCATTGCTACATGATGGACGCGACGCGCGTGATGACCGCGGGGGCAGTCGACATGGGAGAAAAGCCCGCGGTCATCTCGGCGATCGCCAAGTACCACATGACCGAGCGCGCGCGCGCCTGCGTGAACGACGGCATGGACATCGTGGGCGGCAAGGGCATCTGCCTCGGGCCGAACAACTGGATCGGGCGCGGCTACCAGATGGCGCCGATCGCGATCACGGTGGAAGGCGCCAACATCCTTACGCGCACGCTGATCATCTTCGGCCAGGGCGCGATGCGCTGCCATCCGTACGTGCTTCGCGAAATGCGCGCGGCCAAGGAGATGCACGGACCCGAAGCCGCGCGCGAATTCGATGACGCGTTCACCTCGCACATCGGGCATGTGCTGCGAAACGGCGTGCGCACGCTCGTCTACGGCCTCACCAAGGCGGCGTTCGCCCCGGTGCCGAGGAGCTCGTCCCCCGAGACCAGGCACTACTACCGGCACGTGTCGCGCCTTTCGGCCGCGTTCGCCTTCCTCGCCGACATGTCAATGCTCGCGATGGGCGGCGCGCTCAAGCGCAAGGAGAAGATTTCCGGCCGTCTCGGCGATGTCCTGTCCATGTTGTATCTGGTGTCCGCTACGCTGAAGCGCTACGAGGACCAGGGCCGTATCCGCGCCGACCTGCCGCTCGTGCGCTGGGCGGTGCGCGACGCGCTCTACCGCGCGCAGCAGGCGATCGACGGTATCCTGTCCAACTTCCCGGTCAAGGCGCTGGCGACGCTGCTGCGCTGGATCATCTTCCCGCTCGGCGCGAGCTTCCGCCCGCCGCTCGACTCGCGTAACCACGAGTGCGCGAAAATCGCCCTCGAGCCGGGCGCGGCGCGCGACCGCCTCACCGCCGGCATGTACGTGCCGAAGACCACGATGGTGGAGGACGCGCAGCGTCCTGGGGACGCCACCGCCAAGCTCGAGGCCGCGTTCCTCGCCACCATCGCCTGCGAGCCGATCGACGAGAAGCTGCGCAAGGCCGTGAAGAAGGGAAAGATCGCCCCTCGGGCAGGCGTGGAGCTGGGACTGATCGGAAAAGAACAGAGCATCCTCACTGCCGAAGAACATGCACAGTGGAGCCGCAAGGAAGCGCTGCGCAAGCAGGTCATCAAGGTGGACGATTTCCCGCAGGATTTCGCCCGCGCCGAGATCGCGGCCTCGCTCGAGCAGACCACCGCCAAGATGAAAGCCGCCTGAAATGTTCTCCAAGCCCGTTTACGTCATCGACGGCGCCCGCACGCCGTTCCTGAAATCGAAGAACCGCCCCGGCCCGTTTTCCGCGGCCGACCTCGCCACGCAGGCCGGGCGCGCGCTGCTCGCGCGCCAGAGCTTCGCGCCCGATGAGCTCGATGAAGTCATCCTCGGCTGCGCCGCGCCCTCGGTCGACGAAGTGAACATCGGGCGCGTCGCCGCGCTGCGCATGGGCTGCGGCGAGAAGGTCCCGGGGTGGACGGTGATGCGCAACTGCGCCTCAGGCATGCAGGCGCTCGACTCCGGCATCAGCAACATCCTTGCCGGGCGTTCGAGCGTGGTGCTCGCGGGCGGAGTTGACGCGCTTTCGCGGGCGCCGCTCCTCTATGGCGACAAGATGGTTCTCTGGTTCTCCGACATGGCGGGCGCCAGGACGGCCGGCCAGAAAATTGCATTGTTCGGAAGACTTCCCATGAAGGCGCTTCTTGCCCCGGTGATCGGAATCATGAAAGGGTTGACCGACCCGATGGTCGGGCTTCTCATGGGCCAGACTGCCGAGAACGTCGCGTACCGCTTCGGCATCACGCGAGCCGAGATGGACGCGTATTCAGTGCGCTCGCACGAGCGCGTAATCCAGGCGCAGGACGACGGCCGCCTCGCTCCCGGCGGCGGCGAGGTCGAGGCGCTCTACGACACCAAAGGCAACGTCCACACCCTCGACGACGGCGTGCGGCGCAACGCCTCGGTGCAGAACCTCGCGAAGCTCAAGCCTTTCTTCGACCGCAAGTTCGGCAACGTCACGCCCGGCAACAGCTCGCAGATCACCGACGGCGCGGCGTGGCTGATCCTCGCCTCGGAGGACGTGGTGAGAAAGAACGACCTGCAGCCCCTCGGCCGCATCCTCGATTCCGAGTGGGCGGGCCTCGACCCCGCGCACATGGGCCTTGGCCCGGTGCACGCGGCCACGCCGATCCTTCGACGCAATCACCTCGACCTCGAGGACATCGATTACTGGGAGATCAACGAGGCGTTCGCCGCTCAGGTGCTCGGCTGCCTCGCGGCGTGGCGGGACGATAAGTACTGCAGGGACGAGCTCGGCCTCCATGGAGCGCTCGGCGGGATCGACCCCGAAAGGCTCAACGTGGATGGCGGCGCGATCGCGCTCGGCCATCCGGTCGGCGCTTCCGGCGCGCGCATCGTCCTGCATCTTCTGAAGACATTGAAGCGCAACAACGCGAGGCGCGGCATGGCCGCGATCTGCATCGGCGGCGGGCTGGGCGGAGCGATGCTAGTGGAGGCTGTCTGATGGAACGAGTCGACGCCAAGGTGTTCGCAAAGCACTGGCGCTGGGAGCGGGACCCGGAAGGCCTCGCCTGGCTCACTTTCGACAAGCAGGGCGATTCGGCCAACACCTTCTCGCGCGAGGCGCTGAACGAGCTCTCGCTCATGCTCGAGGAGATCGCCGCGGCGCGCCCGAAGGGGCTCGTCATCCGCTCGGCGAAAGACGGCTTCATCGCCGGGGTCGACATCGACGAGCTCACCCGCCTCGGCTCGGGCGCCGAGGCGCTCGAGCTCACGCGGCTCGGCTGGGACGTGTTCCAGAAAGTGCGCGACCTGCCCTTCCCGACCACGGCGCTGATCAATGGCTTCTGCATGGGCGGCGGCACCGAGCTGTCGCTCGCCTGCCGCTACCGCGTGGCGCTCGACGACCCGAAGGTGCGGATCGCGCTCCCCGAAGTCATGCTCGGCATCATGCCGGTGTGGCACGGCGTGCAATGGCTGCCGAAGCTGGTCGGCCCGGGGCCGGCGCTGGACATGTTGCTCACCGGGAAGTCGCTCGACGCCAAGCGCGCGAAGCGCATCGGCCTCGTCGACCAGGCGGTGCCGTTGAGGATCCTCGAGAACACCGCGCGGATCGTGACGCTGGAAAACCGCGGCCGCAGGCAACCGCCGCTCGCGCAGCGGCTGATGCTCTTGATGCGCGGCCTCGTGGTGGCGCAGGCGCGCAAGCAGGTGGCGAAGAAGGCGAAGCGAGAGCACTATCCCGCGCCCTACGCGATCCTGGAGCTGTGGCAGAAGTACGACGGCGATCCGTTCGCCGCGGCCCGCGACCCGTCATGCTCGATCGAGTCGCTCATCACCCACCCGACAGCCAAGAATCTGATTCGCATCTTCTTGCTGCAGGAGCGGTTGAAAGGCCTCGGCAAGGCGGCGGACTTCAGGCCGCAGCACGTGCACGTGGTCGGCGCCGGCGTGATGGGCGGCGACATCGCGGCGATCTGCGCCATGCGCGGGCTGCGCGTCACGCTCCAGGACACGGCGCCCGAGCGCATCGCGCCGGCGGTGAAGCGCGCTGCCGAGCTCTTCAAGCGCCGGCTGCGCAATCAGCGGCGCGAGCGCGACGCGCTCGACCGGCTGATCCCCGACGTGACTGGCGAAGGTGCGCGCCACGCCGACGTGCTGATCGAGGCGATCTCCGAGAACCTCGAGGCGAAGCGCACGCTCTTTGCCAGGCTCGAGGCCGCGGCGAAGCCCGACGCCATCCTCGCCACCAACACCTCGAGCCTGAAGCTTGCCGACATCGCCTCGGCGCTCAACGACCCGTCGCGGCTCGTCGGGATCCACTTCTTCAACCCGGTGCCGCTACTGCAACTGGTAGAGGTGGTAAGCGGGGAGCAGACAGACCCTGAAATTTCCAAGAAAGCCGCGGCCTTCGTGCGCCAAATCGACAAGCTGCCGCTGCCGGTGAAGGATGCGCCCGGGTTCCTGGTGAACCGCGTGCTCGGCCCGTACATGCTCAACGCGTTCCGCATGCTGGACGCGGGCGCGAAGCCCGAGACGCTCGACCGCGCGATGGAGGGCTTCGGCATGCCGATGGGGCCGGCCGAGCTCGCCGACACCGTCGGGCTCGACATCTGCCTTGCCGCAGGCAAGTCGCTCGCGAAAGGGGCGACCGAGGTGCCCCAGATCCTGGCGCGCAAGGTCGCGCTTGGGCGGCTCGGCAGGAAGACCGGGCAGGGGATCTACAAGTACGAAGAAGGAAAACGCGGCGGCAAGCCCATCAAAGGCCAGCCCGACCCGTACGACCAGACGCTCGTGGACTCGCTCATCGAGCCGTACCTGCGGGAAGCGGAGTCGGCGGTCGCGGAAGGCATCGTCGCCGACGAAGATCTCGCCGATGCCGGGCTCATCTTCGGCACCGGCTTTGCGCCGTTCAGAGGCGGGCCTCTGCAGTACCTGAAAAGCAAGCAGTGAACGAAGCGCTTCCCGAAGGGAAGGTGCCCGCGCTGCGGGTAATGCCGATGCCCGCGGACGCCAACCAGAACGGCGACATCTTCGGCGGCTGGATCATGGCGCAGGTCGACATCGCCGGCGGCGCCGCGGCCGGCCGCCTCGCGCGCGGCCGCGTCGCCACGGTCGCGGTCAAGGAGTTCGTGTTCAAGCAGCCGGTGCAGATCGGCGACCTGCTCTCGTTCTACGTCGATGTCGTGCGCATCGGCCGCACCTCGATCACCGTGAACGTGGAGGTTTACGCCGAGCGCCGCCCCGAAGCCCCGAGAGTCGTTAAGGTCACCGAGGCCACGCTCACCTACGTCGCGATCGACCGCGACGGGCGCCCGCGCCCGGTGCCGCAGACCTAGTTGCTCCTCGACGCGCCGACGCTGGCGGCGGTCGCGGCGCTCGCCGTGGTCGCCGCCATCGTGAGCGGCATGAGCGGCTTCGGCACGGGCGTCATACTCGCCGCGGCGCTCGTGCCGCTGATCGGCATCAGGGCGGTGATTCCGGTGCTCGCGGTGGCCGGCGTCATCATCAACGCCGGGCGCTTCTGGTTCTACCGGACGCACCTCGACCGGCGCATGCTCGTCCTCGTGCTCGCCGCTTCGCTTCCCTTCCTCGTCCTCGGCACGTGGATCTACAGCGTGCTTGACGTGCGCGCGCTCGGCACCGTGCTCGGGCTCGGCGTCATGGCGTCGGTTCCGCTCAGACGAGTCCTGCATGCCAGGCAGATCACCCTGAGCGCATCGGG
>DATADT010000408.1:0-2557 GCA_036258355.1 Burkholderiales bacterium | reverse complement strand
TCGGGCGCGCCCTTCACGAAGGCGAAGATCCCCGCTTCGGCCTGGTGGATCGTGGTCATGCGCTTGCGGTCGGAGTCGAACGGGATCTCCTGCATGCGCGGCATCGTCTTCTCCAGCTCGGCGCGCTGGAACCCGGCCTTCATCGCTACCACCGCCATGGCGCCCTCGGTCGGATCACCGATGATGCGCCCCTGGTCGAGCTGCGCGTCGTTGCAGAGCAGGGCGCCCTGCAGCAGCAGCTTGCCGTCCGGATCCGCGCCCGGCTCGTATGTCTTGTCGTCGAGCAGGAACTGGCCGGTCGGGTTGTAGCCCTCTCCGGTCACCTTGAAGCGCTTGCCCGCGGTCCATCCCTGGACCACGGTCATCTCGTTCTGGGTGAGCGTGCCGGTCTTGTCGGAGCAGATCACCGTCGCGCAGCCGAGCGTCTCGACCGCGGGGAGCTTGCGGATCAGCGCATGGCGCTTGATCATCTGCTGCATGCCGAGCGCGAGGCAGATCGTCACGATCGCCGGCAGCCCCTCCGGCACCGCCGCGATCGCGAGGCTGACCGCGGTCATGAAGAGGTTGACGATGTCCTTCTGCTCGGCCTGCAGCCAGTTCCAGAAGCCGATCTCGAACACGTCGGTGAGGCGCGCGTCGCGGAACAGGCCGTAGATCAGCACGACCCCGCAGATCGCAATGCACGCGGTGCCGAGCACCTTGCCGAGCTGCTGCAGCTTCTGCTGCAACGGCGTGTCCTCGTCCTCGTAGGACTGGATCATCTCGGCGATCATGCCGATCTGGGTGTTCATCCCGCTCCCGGTGACCAGGCCCTTGCCGCGGCCGTAGGTCACCATGGTGCTCATGAAGGCGGAGTTCTTGCGGTCGCCGAGCGGGATCTCCTTGTCGAGCACCGCCGCGGCGTTCTTCTCCACCGGCACCGACTCGCCGGTGAGCGAGGCTTCCTCCACCTTGAGGTTGACGCTCGAGACCAGGCGCATGTCCGCCGGGACATAGTTGCCCGCTTCCAGCAGGACGAGATCGCCCGGCACGAGCTCGCGCCCCGGCACCGTCACCTGATGGCCGTCGCGGATCACCTGCGCGTTCGGCGCCGCCATTTTCTTCAACGCGTCGAGCGCCTGTTCGGCCTTCGACTCCTGGATCACGCCCACCACGGCATTCAGCACCACGATGCACATGATCGCGATCGCGTCGACCCATTCGCCGAGCGCGAACGAGATCACCGCGGCGATGATCAGGATGATGACCAGGTAGTTGTTGAACTGGTCCCAGAGCAGGGCGAGGAAGCCGGGGCGTGGCTTCTCCGTCAGCTCGTTCGGGCCGAATTTCTGCAGGCGCTCGCGCGCCTCAGCGCTCGTGAGGCCGTGCTCAAGGTGCGCCTGTAGCGTGGCTACGACGTGGTCGACGTGTTTGGCGTGGGCTTCCTGGTCGTGCATGACGGGCTCCGCGCGTTGATCGGTGGATCGCCAACTATGCGGCGACGCAGCGCACAAGAAAAATTAGAGATTGGTGAAGACCGCCATTACGTTTCTTGAAAGTCGGCGGCGGAGATGCTATTAATCTCGTACCCTGCAGAGGGGAGTAGCTTTCGGCGGCCGTCCCGGCCGCCGTGGCGCGATCGTCAAACCGGGCTCACGCCCCGGTCGCGCCAGCATCCAGAACGGTGCGAGCGAGACCTTTGCCTCGATGAGAGGTAAAGGAATTCGCCATGCCGCCACCGGACATCCGGCGCTACCTGAAACACGGCCTGCTGCCACAGCTGCGCGCATTCGAGGCCGCCGCGCGACTCGGCACCCTCACGCGCGCCGCCGAGGAGCTGCACATGGCCCAGGCGACCGCCTCGGTGCAGATCAAGAAGCTCACCGAAACGCTCGGGCTTGCGCTCTTCGAGCCGGTCGGCAACCGGCTGCAGCTCACCGAAGCCGGGCGGGCGGTGTACTCGAGCTGCGGCCAGGTATTCCAGGCGCTCTTGGCGATGGAGCGCACCTTGAGCCCCATGCGCGGGTTGCCTTCGGGCGGCGTGCGGGTCGCCGCGCCGTCCACCGCGCGCCATTTCGCCGCGCGGCTGGTCGATGCCTTCATGCGCCTCAACCCGGGCGTGCGGGCTTCGCTGGAGATCCATGAGCGCCCGGCGCTGATCGAGCGGCTTGGCGGAAACCGGGACGATCTGTACCTTTTCGTCGAGCCGCCCGGGGAGCGCGAGGTCGTGGCGCAGGCGCTGGTCGCGAACCCGCTGGTGGTGCTCGCAGCCGCCGACCATCCGCTCGCCGCCGAGATCGACATCCCGTTCTCGCGCCTCGCGCAGGAGCCGCTGGTCATGCGCGAACCGGGGTCCGGGATCCGGATGATCGTGCTGAGGCTCTTCGCGCGGCACGGGATCGCGCCGAAGATCCGCATGGAGCTCGGCTCCGACGACGCGATCCGCGAGGCGGTGCTGGCGGGGCTCGGCGTCGCCGTCCTGCCTCGTTACACCCTGGGCCTCGACCCCGTGCTCACCAGGCTGGTCTGCCTCGACGTCGAGGGATTTCCGTTAGAGAGCTACTGGCACTTCGTCTAC
>DATADT010000407.1:0-1956 GCA_036258355.1 Burkholderiales bacterium | reverse complement strand
GATCGGCGTCGGCCCGCAGGTTCAGGTGTTCGGCGGCGGCATGGTCGGGCTGCAGTTCACGCCGATCATGACCTCGCTCGGCAGCCTCCTGAACGGCGTGCTGAATTACAACTCCTACGTGCCCGGCATGAAATACCCCGGGATCGAGGACTTCCTCGCGCGCTACGCCAAGCGCGCCCAGGAGGCGAAGGTCGACCCGCTCGGCTTCTACCTGCCGCCGTTCAACTACGCGATCGGCCAGATGTATGAGCAGGCGATCAACGCCACCAAGAGCCTCGACCACAAGGCACTGGCGAGCTACCTGCGCTCGAACGAGATGAAGACCGTGGTGGGCCCGATCCGCTACGACAAGATGGGCGAGTGGGCCAACCCGCGCGTGGTCCAGGCGCAGTTCCGCGGCATCGTGGACAAGGACATGGAGCAGTTCAGGAAGCCCGGCAAGCAGGTCGTGATCTACCCGGACGCTTACAAGACCGGCGATGCGATCACGCCCTTCGAGAAGGCGCGCTCGGCGAAGTAGGGGTTATCACACGGGAGACGAACGGCGCGGCAGCCCCGCGCCGTTTTTTTAAGTGATCTTTTCGTTCGACCTGCTGTTCGAGGCCGTGCTGTTCGGCATCCTTCTCGGCTGCTTCTACGCCGCGGTGAGCATCGGGCTGTCGGTGTCGTTCGGCCTGCTCGACGTGCCGCACGTGGCGCATCCGGCGATCATGGTCGCAGGCTCGTACTGCACCTACATCGTGGCGGACTGGGGGCTCGACCCGATCCTCGCCGGGGTGATCCTGATGCCGGCGTTCTTCGCCCTGGGCATTCTGATCTACCGCTTCTACTACGAGACCTTCGAGCGCCGCGGCAGCGAGGCGGGAGTGCGCGGCCTCGCGTTCTTCTTCGGGCTCGCGTTCATCATCGAGGTGGGGCTGATCCTCGGCTTCGGCGTCGACCAGCGCACGGTGCAGGCGCCCTACATCGGCTCGAGCCTCGCGCTCGGCGAGTACCGCATCCCGTATCGGATGCTGGTCGCTTTCGGGGTCGCGCTGATCCTGACTTTCGCGCTCACCGTGTATCTCTCCAAGACGTTCACCGGCCGGGCCATCAAGGCCGTCGCGCAGGACGAGCCCGCGCTGCGCCTGATGGGCGCGAATCCCGTCCGCATCAAGCAATGGGCGTTCGGCATCGCGACCGGCGTGTCGGCGCTCGCGGGCGCGATGCTCATCATCGTCGGGCCGGTCGAGCCGGCGCTGGACCGGCTGTACATAGGGCGCACGTTTTGCGTGGTCGTGCTGGCCGGCCTGGGCAGCATGACCGGCACGCTGGCGGCGGGCCTCATCCTCGGCATCGCCGAATCCATCGTGCTCATGATGTTCGGCGCGTCGTGGGCGCCTGCGGTCGCATTCGGGCTGCTTCTGGTCGTCCTCGGTGTGCGGCCTCAAGGGCTGTTCGGACGATGAACTACTGGATTGCGACCGGATTGGCTTTGCTGGCCGCGCTCGTCGCGGCGCTTGCCCCGGTGAACGAGTACTTCTTCTACGCCGGCTACATCGTCCTCACGTTCGTGGTGCTCGCCACCGCCTGGAACATCCTCGGCGGCTACGCCGGGTACGTGAATTTCGGCACCGGCGCTTTCTTCGGCCTCGGGTCCTACAGCGCGGTGGTGCTCTTCAAGGCGCTCGGCGCGCCGCTCGCGGTGCAGATCGTGGCCGCGGCGGCGGTCGGCGGCGCGCTTGGATTCGGCGTCGGCATGCTGACGCTGCGGCTGCGCGGCATCTTCTTCGCCATCGCCACGGTCGCAATCCTCTTCATCACCGAGACGCTGATGGTGAACTGGCGCTACGTCGGCGGCGCCACCGGACTGCAGCTGCTGCGGCCCGACGTGATGGCGCCCTTCGACTCGTACACACGCATGCTGTTCGTGGTGATGGCGTTGCTCTCGGTGATCGCAGTGTCGGTCGCGCGCTA
>DATADT010000406.1:0-3354 GCA_036258355.1 Burkholderiales bacterium | reverse complement strand
GCGCGGCTCGTCCATCACGTCGCGCAGCCCGAGAATGATGCGCGTGCCGCGGCGCTTGAGAACCTTCAGCGTCTGCAGCAGCTCGCCGCGCAGCCCGACCGGCTCCTTGTCGACGATGAAGACGTCGGGCGCGAACTCTTCAGCAGTGTGCTGGATGATCGAGGCGCGCATCGACATCGTCTCGCGGATGTCGAGGTGCAGGTTGAGCGAGGTGTACTCGCCGCTCCTCAGCTTGATCACCCCGGGAACGCGCACGAAATCGACGCGCGCGCGGAAGTCGAAGCTGCCGATGATCGGCGAGCCGGAGAGGATCAGGACCGAGAGCTGCTTGAAGCTCTCGACGAGCGAATGCGCGATCGTCCGGCAGCGGCGCAGGTGCCCGAGGCCGAAGGTGTCGTGGCTATAGATGAGTATGCGGCGATCGTTCCGCCTGGACCTCATGGCGCCTCCTCCCTCGTTCTCCTTGTCAGGCCCGATTTTCGGCTGACGCTGCCGGGACGCGCAAGCCCTGCAGCTCGGCCGGCAGCTTGGCCTGCTCCCTCGCCCTGCAGGCCTTGCATGTCCCGCATGGACGAAAGCCGTCCACGGGCCGCCGACAGGACCATGTCAAGTCCAGGAGCTCTTGCGGCAGCGCCGCAGCCTGCTCGGCCTTCGGGGTGTCATAAACCGGAAAGATCCACTCGACCCGGGGTTCGCCCAGCTTGCGCGCGCGATAGCACTCGTACATGACTTCGAACACGCGCTTCTGCCGCGCCATGCGATTGACGATGTCCGTGTCCGCGGCGAGCGCCCCGACCGCGATGCGGTTGCAGCCCGGCGTGTCGATCGCCACCTGGCAGGCGACGAACGCGATCGAGAGATAGTCGATCGGGATCGCTTCCAGCGCCGAGAAATCGAGGCCCGATTCGGAGTAGCGGAACGCACGGTAGCGCTTGCGGCAATAGGCGACGATCGCCTCGACCGCGCGCTGCTCCGCGCGGTCCCTGCCTTCGCGATTCACCATGCGGATGTGGTGCACGCGCAGCTCGTCCGTGCTCTGGGTGAGCAGCTTCACCAGCATCGCGGTGCTGTCGATCCCGCCCGAGAACATCGCCAGGGTCGTCACAGGCTCATTCTATCTGTACTAGGATTCGTCCAATGGGCGTGAAAAAGCTGCTCGATCTGAGTGGAAAAGTGGCCCTGGTGACCGGCGGCTCGCGGGGACTGGGCCTGCAAATTGCGGAAGCGCTCGGCGAGATGGGGGCGAAGCTCGCCCTTACGGCACGGAAGAAGGATGAATTGGATTCTGCAGTCGCTCATCTCAAGAACCAAGGCATCGAGGCCGTTCCGTTCGTCTGCGACATCGGCAAGCGCGAGGCGATCGCGCCGGTCGCGGACGAAGTCCTCGGCAAGTTCGGCAAGGTCGACATTCTCGTGAACAACGCGGGCGCAACGTGGGGCGCGCCGGCGGAGACGCATCCGCTGGATGCGTGGGACAAGCTCGTCAACGTAAACCTGAGCGGGCTCTTCGCGCTCACGCAGATCATCGCGAGGCAATCGATGATCCCGGCAAAGTGGGGACGCATCATCAACGTCGCTTCGGTGGCCGGGCTGATGGGCCAGGATCCGCGCTTCGCCGCGACGGCCGCTTACACCGCCACGAAGCACGGCGTCGTCGGCCTCACGCGCCAGCTCGCCGCCGAGTGGGGCGTGCACGGCATCACCGTGAACGCCATCTGCCCAGGCTTCTTCCCTTCGAAGATGACCCGCGGCGTGCTCGACAAGATATCCGCTTCGATCATCGAACTCACACCGAACCGCCGGTTGGGCGGTGAAGAGGACCTGAAAGGGCTTGCGGTGCTGCTCGCGTCCGAGGCCTCGCGTCACATCACCGGGCAGGCGATCGCGGTCGACGGCGGCGCCACCATCGTATGAACCTCGAGTTCGCCCGCGAATACCAGAAGAAGATCCCGTTTCTGCAGCACCTGAAGATCCAGACCGACGAGCTCGGCAAGGGCACCGCGCGGCTCTCGCTGCCGGTCGAGCGCCACCTCACCAACAGCCTCGGCACCGCTCACGGCGGCGTAATCATGTCGCTCCTCGACATAGCGCTGTGCACCGCGGCGCGCACGCTGCATCCCGACTCGATCGGCGTGATCACGATCGACCTCAGCGTCTCGTTCATCGGGAGCGCGAGCGGCGCCCGGCTCCTGGCGGATGCGCGCGTGCTCAAGGACGGGCGTAGTATGAGTTTCGTCGAGGGAGAGGCGAAAAACGAAGACGGCTCCCTCGTGGCGAAAGCGATTGCAACCGTCAGGGTAAGACTCAGGGAATAAGGGGGCGGCCTCATGACGACGGTGAATCCGTACGCAGCACCGAAGGCTGCGGTCGCCGACGCGGCCGTAAGCCTCGACGCCGACTTTGTCCCGGGCGGGCAGCCGCGGCCGACGTGGAACGGCTGGACCTGGATCGCGGAGGGCTGGGAGCTCTTCAAGCGCCAGCCCGGCATGTGGATCGGGATCATTCTGCTGCTTCTCGTGATGTTCGTCGCCGCGGCCTTCATACCCGTCGTCGGCGGGCTCGCGATGACGCTCTTCGGACCCGTGTTCGCCGCGGGCGTCATGGTGGGCTGCAAGGCGCTCGACTCGGGCGAGGACCTCGAGCTCGGACATCTCTTCGCCGGCTTCCGCAGCCGCACGGGCGCGCTGATCGGCGTGGGCGCGCTTTATCTCGCGGCCACGATCGCGGTAGCGCTGGTGGTGGGCCTCGTCATGGGCGTCGGCATGACGGCGATGCTCGGTGGCGGCGACCCGCAGGACGTGGCCGCGATGGGGATGACGTTCCTGCTCGCGGTGCTGATCATGCTCGCGCTGCTTTTGCCCGCGGTGATGGCGGTCTGGCTCGCCGCCCCGCTCGTCGTGTTCCACGACCACGGCGCGATCGACGCGATGAAAGGCAGCTTCATGGGCTGCCTGAAGAACGTCCTGCCATTCCTGCTCTACGGCGCAGTGATGCTCATTCTCATGATCATCGCCTCGGTGCCGCTCGGCCTCGGCTGGCTCATCCTCGGTCCGGTGCTCGCCGCGTCGATCTACGCCTCGTACCGTGACATCTATCTCAAGCCGCGGACGTAGCGCGGCTGCCAAGGAGCGCGCGGCCGCTCCAGAGCCACGCTAGCCCGGCAAGCTGCACCGCCCAGGTCATGCCAAGCGCCCATGGATACGCCTCGGCGGCGTAGCCGCTCGCGCTTTGGGGCCAGAGATCGAGCACCAGGCCGATTCCCCACTGGCCGGTGAACATGCCGACGAAGCCGAACACGTTGATCGCGGTGTTCGCGCGCCCGGCCATCGCTTTCGGATAGCGGCGCGAGAGGAT
>DATADT010000405.1:0-5754 GCA_036258355.1 Burkholderiales bacterium | reverse complement strand
AACGTCCAGGTTGATAACCTATGCCGATGGGCTGAGGGGAAGGCGCGGCCGCCAACGGACGTCTTCTTGAAGATTATCGACTTAGCAAACGACGAAAGAGTGGGGAATGTGGTGTTGTTCAGGAGCACGCGTCTGTAAGGGTTTGCTGCACGTCTAGTCGCATTGCTGGACGGTGTCGTCCAGCCGAGCTTCCCCTGAGAAAATCCTCCTCGCTGGCGAGGTCCGTCATATCCGGCGGTGCACTGTTTTCCATTCCAGGCACGAGCAATTGCCAAGCCGCGGCGGCACATTCGTTGCAAGAAGGCTCGCATGAAGCTCGGGCACCAGCGCGCAAGTCACAACGTGGAGGATCGCCGCGGCATGGGTATGGTCGGCGGCGGCCTCGGCATCGGCGGAATCATCGTCGCGGTCGTCGCCTATTTCCTCGGCTTCGATCCGGGAACCGCGATCCAGGTCGGGCAGCAAGTCGGCGGCGGCGGGCAGCAGACGCAGCAGGTGCAGAAGGGCGCTCCCGGCGACCAGCAAGGGCAGTTCGTGGCGAAGGTGCTCGGCAGCACCGAGGAGTTGTGGGGCCGCGTCTTCCAGCAGGCGGGCGCGCAATATCGTGCGCCGACGCTCGTGCTGTTCGAGGGGCAGGTGCGCTCGGCCTGCGGGATCGGCCAGGTGACGATGGGCCCGTTCTACTGCCCGGGCGACGAGAAGCTCTACATCGACCTTTCGTTCTTCCGCACGCTGCATCAGCGCCTCGGCGCCCCGGGCGACTTCGCGCAGGCGTACGTGATCGCGCACGAAGTCGCGCACCACGTGCAGAAGCTCACCGGGAACTTCGCGAAGCTCGAGGCGGCGCGCGGCCGCGGCTCGCCGGCGGAGTTCAACCGCTTGTCGGTGCGAATGGAGTTGCAGGCCGACTGCTATGCCGGCGTCTGGGGCTACCACGCAGGCGCGCTGAATCTCTTGGAAGCGGGCGACGTCGAGGAAGGCCTCAACGCCGCGATGGCGATCGGCGACGACCGCCTGCAGAAGCAGGCGCAAGGACGCGTCGTGCCGGAGTCCTTCACCCACGGCAGCTCCGAGCAGCGCATGCGCTGGCTCAAGCGCGGCCTCGATTCCGGCGATCCGGGCAACTGCGACACGTTCTCGGCCGCGAAGCTCTGATTTGCCCGTGCCATAGCGGGTGGTGTTCGTCTACTGCCAAAGCGGTCTCGAAGAAAGTCGGATAACAAGGTCTGATTGCTTGCGTATATTCGGCCTGTGAGTCGGGGCTAGGCGCCCGGGCCCTGATGGTGCTGCGCATGCCTGGTCCTCTTTGGACTTCATCTTCTTGTAATGACCGTGACCGCTCTCATTCTTGTACGGATCTACCATCCCGTCCCCGACATCGCCGCCATGTACAGCACCGGCGCCGCTGCGTTACCTTCCGTTCCATGGGTCGCGGGGTTCATCCTGGTCTCCTTCTCTTAACGGTTGAGAAAGCCACCAGAGGGTAACCTTCGCGACCCTACATAGGATCTGTCCTTGAGCGGGAAGACCTTCGAGACGGAGCCGTTGAGGCGCTGCCGATAGGTGTGGGAGACGCGGTTCGGGGCGCGGACCTTCATGCGTGCACCCTTGCCGGTCGCTCCGGCCCAGACGCCTGATGCACTGAGCTTGATGTTGCCCCTGCGGTTCATGGCCTCCAGTGAATGCCCCCGCAGGCCCCAGAAGCGATCCTGGCGCGCCCGCGAGGAGCGCGTCACTCGACGGTGACGACCTCGACCGCGCCGTCCCTGCGCGGCACGGCGATGGCCGTGTCCTCGCCGTGGCGCGCGATCTCGAGATCGAGCGCGGCCTCGCCGAGGCGCAGCCCGCGGATGGACACCCAGTCGAGGTAAGCCGGCAAGACCGGCCTCGCGAAGACCACCCGCGACTCCGCGCCGAGGACCCGCAGGTTCAGGGAGGCCTGGAGCAAGAGGAGCGCGGAGCCGGATGCCCAGGCCTGCGGCGCGCACGAAACCGGATAGTGGGTGGGACTCTCGCCCGGGCGACGGTGAAAGCCGCAGAACAGCTCGGGCAGGCGATGCAGGTCGAAGAACAGGCTCGCGTCGAAGAGCCCGGTCATGAGGCGCAGCGCCTCGGCCTTGAGGCCGTAGCGCACGAACCCGGCCGCGATCAGCGCGTTGTCGTGCGGCCAGACCGAGCCGTTGTGGTAGGACATCGGGTTGTAGCGCGCCTCCGTCGCCGCGACCGTACGGATGCCCCAGCCCGAGAAGGACGCGTCGTCGAGCAGGCGCGCGGCGACGCGCCGCGCGCGCTCGGGGCTCGCGATGCCGCCGTACAGGCATTGGCCCGCGTTCGAGGTCCGGACTTCGCAGCGGCGCTTCTGCCCGTCGAGCGCGAGCGCGTAGGTGCCGAGCTCCTCGCTCCAAAAAGCCTCCTCGAAGCGCCGCCTGAGTACCTTCGCGCGCGCGCCGAGCTCGCGCGCGCGCGCGGGCTCTTCCAGGGCCTCGGCGAGGCGCGCAGCCGACTGCCAGGCGGCGAACACGAGCGCCTGCACCTCGCAGAGCGCGATCGGCCCCTCGGCCAGAGAACCATCGCGGTGGAACACGGAGTCCTGCGAGTCCTTCCAGCCCTGCTGGACGAGGCCACGCGCGGAGCGCCGCGAGTACTCGACGAAGCCGTCGCCGTCCACGTCCCCGTGCGCGTCGATCCAGCCGAGCGCCCGCTCGACGTGCGGCCACAGCTCGCGGGCGAAGCCGACGTCCCCCGTGCGCTCGAGGAAGGCGCCTGCGAGAACAACGAACAGCGGCGTCGCGTCCACGCTGCCGTAGTAGCGCGCGAACGGGACCTCGCCCGTGCCCGCCATCTCGCCGCCGCGGACCTCGTGCAGGATCTTGCCGGGCTGCGCGTCGTTCTCCGGCGAGTCCGAGTCGGCCTGCGTGGCGGCGAGATAGCGCAGCACGCCGCGGGCCAGCGCGGGAGCGGCCCAGAGGCACTCGAGCGCCGTGACGATGCCGTCCCGGCCGAATGCTGTGCTGAACCACGGCACGCCGGCATACGGGTAAGGGCCGTAACGCGTCTCGGTGCGCATCATGTGCAGGTCGGCGACCGAGCGGTTGAGCCAGTCGTTGAACCGCTCGTTGGAGGTCGTGATGACGGGCTCGTCCGCGCGCGCGCGGGCGAGCCCGGTCGAGGCCGCGCAGGCCGCGTCCTCGTACCATCGCGACGGCGCCGCCTCGCCCGCCTCGCAGTCGATGGCCACGCGTAAGCTGAGGTCCAACCGGGGCGGCAGGCGCAGCAGGAAAGTCGCGCGTCCCTGCTCGAGAGCGTCGGGCGGCGGGTCGAAGGCGAGCCGGGTCGAGCGCAGGCGCCCGTCGAGCCCTTCGTACGCGAGCGTCACGCCCGACGGCGTCAGCTCCGCGGGGAGCAGGCGCCCGCGCCGCTCGCGCGCGAGCCCGCGCACCTCGAAGATGTCGGCGAAGTCCGCGTCGAACTCGATCACGAGCGGCAGCTCGACGGGCTCGACGCCGTAGTTGTGGACCCTGAGGCGCTCGTGGCAGGCGCCGTTCCAGAGGCACATCGCGCGGAACAGGTGGACGCTGCCGCGCGGCACGCTGACGCCGTCGCGCGTGATGTCGGAATTCATGAGGTCCACCGTCAGGAAGGCGTTGTCGTCCTTCACGACGGAGCTCAGGAGCAGCGGCCGCGAGCCCGCGAGGCGCAGACGGAAGCGCGAGAGGTGGCGGGTGTCGCGGTTGTAGATGCCGTAGACGCCGAGCTCGCCGGTGCCGGCGCCCTCGACGTGGCCGAAGCGGTCGAACACCGCGAAGGCGTCGCCGTGCTTGAGGACGCGCGTGCGGTCGTCGATGCGCGCCGAGGTCGAGAGGATGTAGAAGCGGTCGGAGATCCGCAGGACTTCGTCCGCCTCGGTCATACGAGCCGTGCCTCCGGGTCCTGTCGGCGCCGGATGAGCCGATCGTAGAGACGCAGGTAGTCGACCGCCATCCGCGCCGCAGTGAACCGCGTCTCGAAGGCTTCGCGGCAACGGCGCCGGTCGACGCCGCCGATCTGGCGCACGGCGTCGACGGCGGCGGACTGGTGCTCCACGATGAATCCGGTCCGGCCGTCCTCGATCACTTCGGCCACCGCGCCGCGGCGGTAGGCGACGACGGGCGTGCCGCAGGCGAGGGGCTCGACCATGACGAGCCCGAACGGCTCCTCCCAGTCGATCGGGAACAGGAGCGCAATCGCGCAGCTTGGCCTTCCATTAGCTTGCGGATCCGATCGGCCTGGGCGGCTCGTTCGGATGGATCGCGCGGCAACACCGGCTCTCTCGTGATGGCACGAAGCACGGCCAAACGGAATGACCTTTTCGGCGTCGTTCGACATTGTGCCTGCTTCGTGAGCTTCTTCAAACCACGATCCACAAATGCGAGCTCGCGACGGCTTATCGGCTGGAATGATCGATCGGCGCACCGTCTGACCTCTTCCACGAACTCGCGGAATGCGTGTTTAGCCATTGTCAGCGCGTCAAGCTGGTGATTCCTCTCCCGGATAAATCGTACGCCAAGTAAACGCCGATAGCAGATCGCCCGTTATGTTTTGAATGGACGTCCGCGACAACGTTTTCAACTTAGTCGCGCACCGCGACTACCCGTGCGAGTCACGCATGGCGTTTCTTCTGCGGGCTCTCCGCCCTACTAGTCCGCAGGGAACCCTGTCCGGTGGTACGCGCGGCTGTCGACCAAGATCTGCCCGCCGTGCAGCTCCACGAGACGCTTGGTCAGAGCGAGCCCCAGCCCCGTGCCTTCGGCCTTCCGCGACCGGTCCTTGCCGAACTGCTTGAACTCCTCGAAGAGCGAAGCCTGGTCCTCGGGCGAGATCCCCACCCCGGTGTCTCTGCCGGCGCTCCGTCAGCCACGTGCCTGCGGCCCACCTCGATCAGCGCTTCCATGCCGTAGCCGTGTGCCCTCATCTTTGACCTCCTCTACAGCATCCGCCTCGGCGGGCGGAGTTTCAACCGCGGCTGGCTGCGGCGGCGCGGCAGACTCCACCGCAGGTGCCGTCGGAGCAACCGCAATTGCTGTCCCCCGGCCATGAACTCGCGCGCCTTCACCTCAATTTTGCGGCGGCGCTACGCGCGCCGCACAGTACGCGTAGTCGTGACCGTTAGCAGGCCGTTGAAGAATGTCGTGCGAAGCGCACATTGAACACCGAATTTGTCGGCGAGACTTTCGCAGCGACGCCGGTTGCCGTGGTTTTGTGCTCGTTCATGCCTGATTCGCGTTCATTTGCTTCACGTCGGGCGCACCTATCCTGTGGCAGGCTGCAGTCGCGCCATGCGAAGCAGGTTGTACGCCGTGCCGACCAGGTACGCAGCGAGTTGGGTCTTGGCGATGCCCACGAAGCGGCTCTTCCTCAATCCGCCTACTGTCTTCATCCAGCCGAAGATTTCCTCGATGCGCTTTCGCTTTCTCTGGCTAAGGAAGGTCTGAAGAAGTCGCCCCCGCGAAGGCGGGGCCCAGTTTTTCTTTCTGAAAATCATGGGTTCCGTGAGTTCACAAACGAAGTGCAACACTCTCTTGAGGGGGTGTTGCAATGGGGGCCCGGAAGTACCGTCACTTCTCGATCGAGGAGCGCTGTGAGATTGCCCGGCGTCGCCAGACCGGTGAGTCGATTCGGCAAATCGCGGCAGCTTTGGATCGCTCGCCATCGAGCATTGCTCGCGAGCTAGAACGCAACAGCGGATCAACCGGTTACAAGCCTAGCTATGCCGGT
>DATADT010000404.1:0-4508 GCA_036258355.1 Burkholderiales bacterium | reverse complement strand
GCGCTCGATCTCGGGCTCCACGTTGTGCAGGTCAAAGAGCGGCCGCTCGCCGGTGTAGTGCTCCAGGCGCGCGCGCACCTGCGGCATGTAGCGCTCGGCGAAGGCGGCGAGCTTCTGGAAGTTCTCGCGCGAGTCGACCAGGACGCGCGCGGTGGCGGCGCTGACCATGTCGCGCAGCACGCGCTGCGCGAGCGAGAGCTCCTGGTAGATGAGCTTCGGCGGCTCGGCGCCGAGCGCGCGCTCGCCGACCGCCTTCCACAGTTCGCGCAGGTAGGCGAGGTCGGCGCGCAGCTCTTCCTCGCCGGCCGCCTCGGCCAGCGTGCGCACGATGAACCCGCCTTTCTCGTCCGCAGGCACGAGCTCCCTCAGCCGCTCGCGCAGCGCCGCGCGCCCGTTCTCGTCCTCGATGCGCTGCGAGATGCCGATGTGCGGGTCGTGCGGCAGGTAGACGAGCAGGCGCCCCGCGATCGATACCTGCGTCGAAAGCCGGGCCCCTTTGGAGCCGATCGGGTCTTTCACCACCTGCGCGAGGATCGGCTGCCCCTCGGCGAGGATCTTCTCGATCGGCCGCTCGCGGCGGTCCCAGATGTCGGCGACATGCAGGAACGCGGCGCGCTCGAGGCCGATCTCGACGAACGCGGACTGCATCCCGGGCAGCACGCGCGCCACGCGCCCGACATAGATGTTGCCCACCAGCCCGCGGCTCGCCGCGCGCTCGATGAGGAGCTCCTGCACGACGCCAGTCGCGGTGATCGCGACCCGCGTCTCCTGCGGCGTGACGTTAATAAGAATTTCTTCCACGCAGCTTGTCGAGGAGCAGGCTCGTCTCGTACAGCGGCAACCCCATCACGCCGGAGTAGCTGCCGCGCAGCTCGACGATGAAACGCGCGGCGCGACCCTGGATCGCGTAGCCGCCCGCCTTGTCGTCGCCCTCGCCGCTCGCAACGTACTGCGCGATCTCCTCCGGGGAAAGCTTCTTCAGCAGCACCTCGGAGATCGAAAGCGCGAACTCGACCTGGTCCCGGTTCTTGAGCGCGACGCCGGTGAGCACCTCGTGGCGCTCGCCCGAGAGCAGCGCGAGCATCTCGGCCGCCTCGGCGCGGTCCTTGGGCTTCCCGAGGAGGCGAGCGCCGAGCGCGACAATAGTGTCGGCCGCGAGTATCGGCGCGGGCGGCAGGTTCCGCTGCAGCATGCGGTTCCAGCCGGCCTCGGCCTTGGCGCGCGCCATGCGCTCGACGTACGCCGCCGCCGACTCGCCCTCGATCACCGCTTCGTCGACCTCGGGACGCTCGCCGAGCCGCTCGCGGAAAAGCAGCAGGTGGTAGCGCACGCCGATCTGCGAAAGGAGCTCGCGCCGCCGCGGGCTGCGCGAGGCGAGGTAGATGCCGCGCTCGGGAATCGCGATCATGCTCGATGATAAGGATGCCCGGTGAGAAGCGTCGCCGCGCGGTAAATCTGCTCGATGAGCACCACCTGGGCGAGCGCGTGGGGCAGGGTAAGCGCGGATAGGCGCAGGAGCAGTGCTGCGTCTTTTTTCACGTTTTCCTCCAGGCCGTCCGGGCCCCCGATGACGAACGTCGTCTCGGTCTTCAGTAGCGTCGCGAACTGCACTGTCGTCATGTCCTTGCCGTGCTCGTCGAGAGCAACGATGCGCGAATTTTTCGGTAATGCCAGCCGGGCGGCTTTGACCGCCAGGCGCTCTACCTGATAGCCGCGCGGCATGCGCTTAAGGTACTCGGCGCACGCCGTCTCGGCCCAGCCGGGAAGCCTAGCGCCTACGGCGACGACGTGGAGCCTTGGCACGCCGTTTCGCTTTCCTGGGCGCGGTCCTCTTCAGCCGCACGGGCCTGCCGCCCCAGATTTCTTCCAGGTTATAGAACGTACGCACCGTGGGATGCATGATATGCACGACTACATCGCCCAGGTCCACCAGCACCCAATCGCCGCCCCCCTCGCCTTCGACGCCGTAGACCCGGGCGCCGAGCTCTTTCACTCGTTCCTGCACCCGGTCGGAGAGCGCTTTCACCTGGCGGTTAGAGTCGCCGCTCGCAATCACCACGCGCTCGAACATCGACGGCAGGCGCGCGGTATTGAACACCAGGATGTCGCGCCCCTTCACGTCTTCGAGCGCCTCGACCACCGCCCGCTGCTTGGCGCGGATGTCCATCAGCCGTAGGGGCGGTGCTGGGCGATATAGTTCGCCACCCCCGGCGGCACGAGCGCCGAGATGTCGCCGCCGCTCGCCACGCGCGCGCGGATGTCGCTCGCCGAGATTTTCATCGGCTGCATCGGGATCACCGGAGCATGCCCCTCGATGGACACCCCGGGCCTTGAAAATACCGCGATCTTCGCGAGCCGCTTCACGTCGTCGGGCCGGTGCCACGTGTCCAGCTTGGCGTACTGGTCCGCACCCATCAGCAGCCACAGCTCGGTGTCCGCGCCGAGCTCCAGGCGCAGCTCTTTCAGCGTGTCGAGCGTATAGCCCGAGGCGCCCGGCGCGAGCTCGCGCGTGTCGATTTCGTAGCGGCGCTCTTCGCCGAGCGCCAGGCGCAGCATGGCGACGCGATGCTCGCCGCTCGCCACGGCGGGCGTGCGGTAGCGCGGGGAGCCGGTCGGCAGGAAAAGAACCTTGTCGAGCTTCAGATGCTCGAGCGCGGCGCGCGCCATCGCGAGATGCGCGTGGTGCACGGGGTCGAAGGTGCCGCCCAGAATGCCTGCCTTCAACTCCTCTCCATCAGGTGCGGATCTCTCCGTGGCCGAGGACCACGTACTTCTGGGTCGTCAGGCCCTCCAGGCCGACCGGGCCGCGCGCGTGCAGCTTGTCGGTGGAGATGCCGATCTCGGCGCCGAGGCCGTACTCGTAGCCGTCGGCGAAGCGCGTGGAGGCGTTCCACATCACCGAGCTAGAATCGACCTCGCGCAGGAAGCGCTCGGCGCGCGTACGGTCGCTGGCGACGATGGCATCGGTGTGCTGCGAGCCGTACTTCGCGATGTGCTCGATTGCCTCGTCGAGGCCCTTCACGACGCGGATCGACACAATGGGTGCAAGCCATTCGGTGTAGTAGTCGTCTTCCGTGGCCTTCCTGCCTTTCACGTACTTCAACGCGACGGCGTCGGCGCGCATTTCAACGTTCTTCGACGAAAAAATCTCTCCTATACGGGGGAGCACCTTCGGCGCGATCGCTTGGGCTACGAGCAGCGTCTCCATCGTGTTGCAGGTGCCGTAGCGCTGGGTCTTCGCGTTGTCGGCGATGTGCACCGCCATCTCGGGGTCGGCGCTGTCGTCGATGTAAACATGGCACACGCCGTCGAGGTGCTTGATCATCGGGATGCGCGACTCGCGCGCGAGGCGCTCGATCAGCTCCTTGCCGCCGCGCGGCACGACGATGTCGATGTGCTCGCGCAGGGTGACGAGCTCGCCCACGGCGGCGCGGTCCGGGATGCCGACGAGCTGCACCGCGGCCTCGGGAAGCCGGGCGGCTTTGAGCCCGGCGCGCACGCATTCAGCGATGGCGCGGTTCGATTGCAGCGCCTCCGAGCCGCCGCGCAGGATGCAGGCGTTGCCGGCTTTCACGCAGAGCGCCGCCGCGTCGGCGGTGACGTTCGGGCGCGACTCGTAGATGATGGCCACCACGCCGATCGGCACGCGCATTTTCGCCACCTCGATGCCGCTCGGGCGCTTCACCCGCTCGGAAATGGCGCCGACCGGGTCGGGGAGCGCCGCCACCTGCTCGACGCCGGCCGCCATCTGCTCGACCAGCGTCGGCGTAAGCGTCAGCCGGTCGACGAACGCCGCGTCGCATCCGGCCTTCTTCGCCTTTTGCACGTCTTCTGCATTGGCGGCGAGGATCCTGCCCGACTCGGCGCGAATGCCGGCGGCGATGGCGGCCAGGGCGGCGTTTTTTGCCCGGGTGCTGGCGCGCGCGAGCTCACGCGCCGCAGCGCGCGCTGCGCGGCCCATGTCCTGCATCACAGCGTGCAGGCTGCCCTGGGCTTGTTTGTTGCGCTTCAGCTGCATCCACGAATTGTAATCGCTGAGCACATCGTCACTGGGACGCGTGCAGCTCGAGCCCGAGCTTGGCGAACTCCTCCCACGGCTCGCCCACGCCAATTCCCTTGATCGCCCGGTCGACGGCGGCGGCGCGCCTGATCGCGCGCTCGAGCGCGGCGGGCGGGTAGCGCCGCGCGCTTTCGAGCACGGCCTGCATCGCCTTGTTGACGCGCTCGCCCGTGGCGAGCGCGAAGAGCGCGCTCGACACCGTGAAAAGAAGATAGGTGGGCGCCTCGCCTTCGCCACGCAGGCCTTCCAGCACGCGCAGGTAGCGCGCGGTGTCTCCGGCAACGAGCGCCTCGGCGGCGACATGAGTGTCGTAGCGCGCGACGTCCGCGACGGCCTCGCGCACCGTATCGAGGGAAAGCTCTCCCTCCGGCGCGAGCAGCGCGAGCTTCTGGAGCTCCTGGTGCGCCGCGAGCAGGTTGCCCTCGACGCGGTCGGCAAGGTATTGGAG
>DATADT010000403.1:0-1589 GCA_036258355.1 Burkholderiales bacterium | reverse complement strand
ACGGCGCTGCGCGCGCGCTCCTCGAGCGCGGCGAGCATTTCATCGGCGACCCGGCCGCGCAGAAAGAGATAGACCTCGAGGTGAATGCTGCGCCTCGCTTCGCGGATCGCGCGCAGCTCGGCGCCGAAGATGTCATCGCCGCGGTTCAACACCCGGACCTCGCCGGGGTGTAACGGTCGCGCGTTGACGATCGCGCTCAGGTAGTTCACGAACTTGCGCGAATCGATGCGGGCCGCCGCCCGGCGGGCGCGATAGGCGACCGTCGGCTCGAACAGCACGAGAAAGATCAGAACTGCCACGATGACAACGGCAGCAAGCGAAACGAACCCGCTCATGGTGCGCAATCCTATCCCGTCATCCGGCGAGCCATCAGGGAGAACGCCATGACGACGTCTTTGATCCGCTGGTCGCCGCGGTGCTGACGGCGGTTCTTCCGCCTGCGGCAATAGGCTGGGTTTGCAGCAGAACTCGGGCGCGACACCTGCCTCCGCCTCGAGCCTACTGGAAGCGGTGGATGAACCCGATGCTCAGCACGTCCACGTCCGTTTCGACCAGGTTGCCGCCGCCCATATTGGTGTAACGCTGCCATTCGCCGCGCACACCCCAGCTGGGCGTGAAGTCGTATCGCAGGCCGACGCCGTAGGTGAGATCGGTGTTGTCCTCGTCGTCGTGGGGACCCTTTAGCTGGCCCCAATAGCCGCCGAGCTTGCCGTAGACGGAGAACTTGTCGGTGAAGGGGAAGGACGCGATCGCGACGAGCTCCCACGCCGTGCCTTGGTTGTCGCCGGCGCTAGTCGAGGCCTCGCCGAGCTCGTGGTAGCCGAGCTCGGCCGCGAAGTACTTACTGAACTGGTAGCCGCCGAAGATCCTCCAGGCGGTATCCTCGTCATCGCAGTCGCCGAAGTTATCGCAGCCGTCCTTGAACTCGGACTGTCCGGCCGTGGCGCCGATGTAGACGTTGCTCCAGCTCGCCTGCGCCGCGGCCGGGCCGGCCATGGCGAGCGCTGCGGCGAGGCCGACCGTGGTCAACAGTATTTTGATGCCTTTCATTGCGAATCTCATTGGTAAGTGAACAAAGCGGCCTTGCTTCTTACAGGTGAAGGCTCGCTCATTTTATTCAGGCAAAAGACTTTCACGTGCCGCGCGCCGCGGCGGCGATAAGTACGAGACATGACGAAGCCTCCTTTTTGGAAATGGCTACGCCATGGGTTCGCTCCTTTTCTCTACAAAGTCGTTAGTGGTTACGCCGCTTTAAGCACGAAGTCGACATGCACCGCATCGAACGGAAATTCGATCTTTCCGTCCGCGTTCTTTCTTACTACCCCGGCAGCGAGCAATGCATGCACATCGGCGTGGACGGCCTTCACATCCCGCCCCACTCGACGGGCTGCCTCGCGAAGGCTCATCGCACCGCCTCCCGCCATGGCCTTGAGCAGCTCCCACCGTTTTGCGGTGAGCACCTTCCAAAGCAAGTCGGCCGAGGCGAAGGAGATGTGCGCACCGCGGCGCTTGCCGGAGAACGCATCGAGGGTGCGCTGCTTCACGGCTTGCCGATTGCCGACAGAAAGCGTCACGGTCTTCATTTCAGC
>DATADT010000402.1:0-4485 GCA_036258355.1 Burkholderiales bacterium | reverse complement strand
AGGCCGAGCACCCAGGCTTCGTCGACGCCGTGTGTGGCGGCATAGTTTCGAAACACTTCCTGGTACGGCATCGGGTAGCGCAGCGTGAAGTTGTGCAGCCGCGAGGTGCGGTCGGCAGTATGAATCGCACGGTCGTACACCCTGTGGCGGCGCGCAAGCTCGGCGGCGGCGAGCAGGCGCTCGTCGTCGAACGAGCGGATGGTAAAGAGCCATTCACGCACGCCTTCGACGCGCAGGCCGAGGCGGATTAGCTCGAGCGCGCGCTTAAGACCCGGATCGGCCGCAGCCGCGGCGACATCCGCCTCGGACGGCACGTGCGTGATGTCGGGCAGCGCGAGGACATAACCGAGTTCCTCGGCCGCGAGCAGGCCGTAGAAGTCGGTCTGGCCGGCTATGCGCAGGAAGTATGCGCGGCTGCCCATCTCCTCGCCCTGGGCGGCGAGCGCGCGCCCGTACCAGTAGATCCAGCCCGGCTGGTGCGCGGCGCCGAAGGACATGCGGTCGATCGATTCGCGCACCACCTTCCATTCGCCGTCGCGCAGCGCGGCGCGCACTTTCCAGGCCAGGTGGCGGTCGTCGAGCGGCGTGTCGCCGGCGCGTGCAAACCACTTGAGCGCATCGTTGTGATGCTCGCGCGCGGCCTCATAGCCGACGATGCCCCACAGGTACTTGAGCTCGGCGTCGGACAGGCTCTCGGCGAGCGGGCCCTCGAGCGCCGCCGCGGCGGCCGCAGGGTCGTTGCGCGCGTAGCGCATCGCGCCGAGCACGGCCACCTCGTGCGCCGCGCGCGAGTCCAGGGCCTTGGGCAGGCGCTCGATGAAGCGTTTCGGGTGGCGCGCGGCCTCGGCGAGCATGCGCTCGTCGGGGGCTTCGTTCTTCGGCAGCAGGGCGAGCGCGGTCTTCGCTGCGCTGGTCTGGCCCTGCTCGAACAGCACGCGCACGCGGCGCCAGACGTCGGTGACTGAAAGCCGGCTGCGCAACCAGAGGAGCGCGCTCAGGCGCTGGCAGCCCTCGGGCAGCTCGGCCGGCTCCAGCCAAATCGCGCTCGCCTCGTCGAGCGCCGAGTCGTCGCCCTGCTCCAGGCGCGAGATCCAGCGGTAGCAGCTCACTTCCAGGTCTTCGCGGTTGTAGCGCGCAGCCTGGCGGTCGAACTCCGGCCACTCGCCGCGTTTGCCCAGCACGCGCAGCCAGTCGGCGCGCATGCGCTCGGCGACGTACTGGTTGGCGTGGGTGGCGAAGAATTCGCGCACGTCGCGGTTGTCCGCGTCTTCGAGCCGCATCGAGAGCCGCCAGTAGTCGAGCCACGGCTCGAGCACGTGGCCTTCGAGGTTCTTCGTGCTCCGCGCGAACTTGATGGGGTCGCCGGCGCGGTAGGCGTCGTAGGCGGTGAGCACCACCTCGTCGACCGAACCCTTGGCGGTCTTTGCGTCCGCCGCCTGCGCCAGCACGCAGCAGAAAGCTGCCGCAAGGTTGCGGAACACCTTAAAAATCATAAACTAAGCGTCCCCCATGGATCCTGTCGCGCTAAAAGCCTGGCGGCGCTGCGAGCGCGAGCGGCTCATCGCCGCGCGCGCTGCGATTGCCCCCGCGACTCTCGACTCCTGGCGCCGGCGCATCGACGGCTACCTGGAGCGCTCGTTTCCCGGCCTTGCCCGTTGCCGCCTCGCCTTCTGCTGGCCGATCAAGGGCGAATACGACGCCCGCCATCTTGCCAGAACGCTGCGAGCGCGGGGGGCGTTGACCGCCCTGCCGGTCGTCGTGGCGCCAAAAACTCCACTCATATTCCGCGAGTGGCATCCCGGGATCGTGCTCGCCAAGGGACCACTCGACATCCCCTATCCGGTCGATTCACAAGAATTGACCCCCGACGCAGCGCTCCTGCCGATGAACGGCTGGGATCTGCAAGGGTACCGGCTCGGCTACGGCGGCGGATTTTTCGACCGCACGCTTGCAGCTCTGGCGAAGAAACCGCTCGCTGTCGGAATTTCCTACGAAATGGCGAAGCTCGACAGCATTTACCCGCAGGCTTGGGACATCCCAATGGACTATGTCGTCACCGAGTGCGGCGTGTACCGGCGCGACCCGGAAGGGCTCGTCTTTCTCGGAGAGCCCGATCAGGGATCGGGAACGCTCGCTTCGCCCGTGTGCTTCGCCGACGAGGATTACTTCGCGGGGAAGAAATAGGAGTTACTTTTTCAGGGCCAGGGTCACGCCGTCGCCGAGCGGCAGAAGCGCGATCTCGACGCGCTCGTCGTGGTGCAGCTTGTCGTTGAACTTGCGGAGCGCCGTGGTATCGGCGTCGTCATGGTTGCGATCGGCGACCCAGCCTGACCAGAGCGTGTTGTCCACCGCGATGATGCCGCGCCGGCGGACGATGGGCAGGCAGGCGTTGAAGTAGTTCTGGTAGTTCGTCTTGTCCGCGTCGATGAAGACGAAGTCAAAGATTCGCTTTTCCTTCGTAATCTCATCCAGGGTCCGCAGGGCAGGACCGATCCTCAGGTCGATCTTTGTCTCGACCCCGGCTTTCTTCCAGAACGGCTTGCCGATCGCGGTCCACTCCTCGCTGAGGTCGCAGCACACGATGCGGCCGTCGTCGGGGAGCGCGAGCGCTACGGCGAGCGCGCTGTAGCCGGTGAAAGTGCCGATCTCCAGGCAGTTGCGCGCTCCTATTGCCTGTACTAGCAGCGCCATGAACTGCCCTTGATCGGCGCCGATCTGCATGCCGGCGTTCGGCAGCGATGCGGTCGCGGCGCGCAGCTCACGCAGGATCGGCGGCTCGCGCACCGCGTGCTGGTGAATGTAGCGGCTGATCTTCTTCGGCAGGAACGGCGCGCGGCCGGCCATGGCTAGAGGAGAAAGAGCTTGTACGCCGGGTTGCGCGTCTCGTCCGCGTACGGGTAGCCGAGCTTCCTCAGGAAGCTCCGGAAGTCGGGCATTTCTTGCCTGGGCACCTGGATGCCGACCAGCACCCGGCCATAGTCGGCTCCCTGGTTGCGGTAGTGAAAGAGGCTTATGTTCCAGCCGCCGCGCATGGCTTCGAGAAAGCGCAACAGCGCGCCCGGTCGCTCCGGAAACTCGAAGCGATAGAGAAGCTCGTTTCTTGCGAATGGTGCGCGGCCGCCCACCATGTGGCGCGCGTGCACCTTCGCCACCTCGTTGTCCGAGAGGTCGAGCGTGGTAAGACCGTGGCGGCGCAGGTTGCGCACGATGCGCGCGGTCTCGTTGCGGCCGTGCACCTCGATGCCGACGAAGATATGCGCGTCTTTCGAGTCGGCGATGCGATAGTTGAACTCGGTCACGTTGCGCGCGCCGAGGAGCGAGCAGAACTTGCGGAAGCTGCCCGGGCGCTCGGGGATGGTCACGGCGAGGATCGCCTCGCGATGCTCGCCGAGCTCGGCCTCCTCGGCGATGAAGCGCAGGCGATCGAAGTTGGTGTTGGCCCCGGAAGCGATCGCCACCAGGGTCTGGCCCCGCACCCCGCGCCGCTCGACCCATGCCTTGGCGCCGGCGATGGCGAGCGCGCCCGCCGGCTCGAGCACGACGCGCGTGTCCTCGAAGACGTCCTTGATGGCCGCGCACATCTCGTCGGTGTCGGCGAGCACCATTTCGTCCACCAGCGCCTTGCAGAGACGAAAGGTCTCGCGCCCGACCTCCTTTACCGCGACACCGTCGGCAAAAAGGCCGACGTGGTCGAGCTTCACGCGCTTTCCCGCCTTGAGCGAGCGCGCCATCGCGTCCGCGTCGACTGGCTCGACGCCCACGATCCTGATCTTCGGATTGATCGTCTTGACATAGGCGGCGATGCCCGAGATGAGGCCGCCGCCGCCGACCGGCACGAAGATCGCGTCGATCGGCCGCGGATGCTGGCGCAGGATCTCCATGCCGATCGTTCCCTGGCCCGCGATCACCTCGGGGTCGTCGTAGGGATGCACGAAGGCAAGGCCGCGCCTGCGCTTCAGCTGCAGCGCCTTGCGGCAAGCGTCGGAGTAGGAGTCGCCGTGGAGCACGACCTCCGCCCCGCGCGCCGCCACCGCGTTCACCTTGATGCGGGGTGTCGTCACCGGCATCACGATGACCGCGCGGCAGCCCAGGCGCTGCGCCGCGAGCGCGACGCCCTGCGCATGATTGCCGGCGCTCGCTGCGATCACGCCGCGCGCGAGCCGCGTGCGCGGCAATCCCGCCATCTTGTTGTAGGCCCCCCGCAGCTTGAACGAGAATACCGGCTGGAGGTCTTCACGCTTGAGGAGGAGCCGATTGCCGAGGCGCTTGGAAAGCGCAGGCGCTTGCTCGAGCGGCGACTCGCTCGCCACGTCGTAGACCCGCGCCTTCAGGATTCGCTCGAGATAGCCCTTGGTCAAAGCCGGTGGAATTTAACATGGAGCCACTCGCGACTTTGTTCGCCACGAGCTTCGCCGCCGCGACGCTCATCCCGTTGCCTTCCGAGGCGGCGCTCTTCGCCTATGTCCACATCTACCCCGACCGCGC
>DATADT010000401.1:0-9338 GCA_036258355.1 Burkholderiales bacterium | reverse complement strand
GCGGACCAGGACCGTCTCTACCGCCTGCTAAAGGACGAGCTCAAGCGCACGACCATCGTATCCATCGGGCACCGCGAGAGCCTCGCCAAATACCACGCGAAGCGCCTCGACTGGCGCGAGTCGGCGCTCGTTCCCGTCTAGCTCAGCTCCGGCAGCAGGTGCGCGCGCCAGAGCGAGGCCTCGAACGCGGCGCGGAAGAAGCCGAAGTGCCCGATGCGCGCGACGCCGATGTCGCGCGGCGCGATGCGCTTCAGGGTGCGCGGCGCGCCGGTATAGAAGCTATGGATGGACTCCGTATTGCGCGCCGACATCATCTCATCGTCCGAGAACGAGATCGAGACGATCGGCGCGCGCACCGCGGCGTACTCCGCGCGCACCGCTTCGCCCTCCGCGCCGACTGCGTACTCGGGATTGAGGCACCAGCGCCGCCACTGCGCCATCACGCCTTTCGGGAGGTCGCCCACCTTGCGCAGCAATTTGCCTGGGAAGTAGCCCCACAGCGCAAGCACGGGCGGCGTCACGACGAACCACAGCCACCAGGCCATCGGCCGGATCTGGCGCGAGTTCTCGCGCCAGTACCCGCTGCCCGTGGCTACCGTCACCGCCTTTTTGACTGCGTCCTTGTTCGGCACGAGGGGCAGGATCTGCGCGCCGAGGCTGTGGCCGATCCAGTACAGCGGCCTGGGCAGCGCATCGATCATCGCGGCGCAATCGAGCCGCGCCCAGTCGAAGATGTCGGCCTTGAAGCCGCGCAGATCGCTCGGCCGCGACAGCCCGGTGCCGCGGTAATCGAAGGTCGCGGCATTGAACCCCTGTCTTGCCAGCCAGCTCGCGAATGGCTGGTAATAGTCTTGCGTCACACCCATCGCGGGCACGATGAGCACCGAGCCCTTGGGCTCGCCTTGCGGACGGAAAAAGCGCGCGGCGATGCGCTGACCATCCTTCGTCTCGATTAGAGAATCAAGCATGTGGTGGTGGCGTGAGCGTAGAGCTTGCCCTGCTCGTCCTCGAGTCTTCCCTCGGCGGTCGCCACGCGCTTGCCCAGGTGCACGAGCCTCCCGATCGCGCGCAGCCGGCCGGTCGCCGAGGTAATCGGCCTCACTAGGTTGGTCTTGGCCTCGAGCGTGGTGTAGCCGCCGCCCGCGGGCATTTGCGTCTGCACCGCGCAGCCCATCGCCGAGTCGAGCAGCGTCATGGCAACTCCGCCGTGCACCACGCCGATCGGGTTGTAGTGCTGCTCGCCCGGCGTGAGCTCGAACATCGCATGGCCCGGCTCGGCCTCGACGAGATTGAAATCGAGGAGCCGCGCGATCGGCGGCGCAGGCAGGCGGCCGTCGCGGATCGCGCGCAGGAACTCGATTCCCGGCATCGCTTGCCCCGCCTCGGCGAGCGCCATGGGGTCGGTCCAGGATATCGAAAGGCTGCGCAGATTCTTTCCTACGTCCATTTTCTTCTCCAGGCTAGTAAAGGCCAGCGGGGTAGGGCACGGCGGGCCGTGCGGGGCTCGCGACCGCCGAGCGCCCGGCGATGAAGTCGGCGGCTGCGCGCGTCACGCTTTCGTCGGCGAGGATGCGCCGGTGTCCGAGGCCATCGGTGCTCATGAGCCGCGCGCCCGGCCAATGGCGCGCGACCGTGGCGCCGTGGATCCACGGCATCATGCGGTCGTCGCGGTCGTGGATCACGAGCGCCTGGGCGCTAAGGCGCGGTGCCACGCGTGGGACTTCGAGCTGTTCCCAGCGCACGCCGTAGCGCTCCTCGATCGCGCGTTGCATCCCTTTGCGCACGGCTTCCGGTATCCAATACCAGCGCGCAAAGCGGCGCGAGTAACCGACGAGATCGGCAGGCGGGCTCACCAGCACGATCTTCTCGAATCGGACTTTGCCCGAACCCAATGCGACCGCAGCGCCGGCGCCGCCAAGAGAATGTCCGATCACGGCCTTAACCTCGCCGTGATGCCAGGCGACCTCGGCCAGCACGTCGGCGAAGTCGGGTAGCCCCGTAAGCCTTCCGTCGGATACCCCGTGGGCGGGCTGGTCATACGCGATGACGCGGTAACCCGCCTGCAGGAGCGGGAAGACGAACGGGCGCATCTGCGCGGCGTTGCCCCCCCAGCCGTGGGCAAGGAGCACCGCGGGCGCGTCCCGGGACCCCCAACGCCACATGCTGATGTGTCTTCCCTTGTGCTCGAGCACGCTCGAGCGCGCATCGATGAGGTCGATGGCGGCGGCCGCCGCATTCCGCGGCCGCGGCGGAGTGAGGAACAGGCGCTCGGCAATCGCGGCGGCGAACTCCGGGAATCGAACGTTCGTGCTTATCCTGGGCAGAGGGAGGCTGAGGGACATGTAGCTTCCTTTCGCGGTTTAGCGGGTGGCGGCCCGAGCGCGCGTCTGCGCCGACGCAGCGTGTCGGGAAATGAGCTCTTCGAACGCTGTGAGCGCTCGCTTACGCGCTTCCTTGTCACCAAGGAGGCGCCGGTGGTTGTGGCTGGCGAGCACGATGCCCAGCATCTCGAAGCCGATCTGTTCAGGGTCGGTGTCGGGCCTGAGGTGGCCTTCTTCGATCGCCAGGCGAACGGCCTTTTGCGTGATCGCGTTGCCGCGGTGCTGGTTCGCGATCGCGGCGTCCCGGATCGGGCCGGGCCGGTCGTCGTACTCGATCGCAGTAGAGATCATGATGCAGCCGCCTGGCAGGCCGGATTCCAGCGTCCAGTCGAGCCAGCGCTCGAAAAGCGCGCGCAGCCGCGGCAGCCCGCGCTCGATCTTGAGCACCGGCACGAACACCCTCTCGCCATAGCGTTGCGCGGCATGCTCCAGCACCGCAAGCTGCAGATCCTCGCGGGAGCCGAAATGCGCGAAGAGCCCGGACTTGGACATGCCCGTAGCGTCGGCCAGGCTGCCGATGGTCAGACCCTCGAGCCCGAGCTTGCTCGCAATCTTCAGGGCCTCGTCGAGGATCGCGACCCGGGTCTGCTCGCCTTTGGTAAGAGCCATCATGCAGAGCGTAAAATAGAACGAACGTTCGTAAATGTCAAGGCCCGGCGCAGATAGCGGCCGGTATGGCTCGCTTCGACGCGCGAAACCTCCTCCGGCGTTCCTGTAGCGACGATCCGGCCGCCGGCCTCCCCGCCCTCCGGGCCAAGGTCGATAACCCAGTCCGCGGTCTTGATCACGTCCATGTTGTGCTCGATCACGAGCACCGTATTGCCGGCATCGCGCAGCCGGTGGAGCACCCCCAGTAGCAGCTTGATGTCCTGAAAGTGAAGCCCGGTGGTCGGCTCGTCCAGTATGTAAAGGGTGCGGCCGGTATCGCGCTTCGAGAGCTCGAGCGAGAGCTTCACGCGCTGCGCCTCGCCGCCGGAGAGCGTGGTCGCCGACTGCCCGAGGCGCACGTAGCCGAGGCCCACGTCGGCGAGCGTCTGGAGCTTGCGCGCGATCGGCGGCACGGCCGAGAAGAAGCCGCGCGCCTCGTCGACCGTCATCTCCAGCACCTCGTGGATGTTGCGACCTTTGTAGCGGATCTCGAGCGTCTCGCGGTTGTAGCGCTTGCCGTGGCAGACGTCGCAGGCGACGTAGATGTCCGGGAGGAAGTGCATCTCCACGCGGGTCACGCCGTCGCCCTGGCAGGCCTCGCAGCGCCCGCCCTTCACGTTGAACGAGAAACGCCCGGCGTCATAACCGCGGGTGCGCGCCTCGGGGACGCCGGCGAAGAGCTCGCGGATGGGCGTAAAGAGGCCGGTGTAGGTTGCCGGATTCGAGCGCGGCGTGCGCCCGATCGGGCTCTGGTCCACCGCGATCACCTTGTCGATGTGCTCTAAGCCGGCGAGCCCGCTGTGCGGCGCCGGCTCGGCCGAGGCGCCCTGCAGCGCGCGCGCGACCGCGGCATACAGGGTGTCGTTGACGAGCGTGGACTTGCCCGAGCCCGAGACGCCGGTGACGCAGACGAGCACGCCGAGCGGCAGCTCCGCATCCACGTTCTTCAGGTTGTGCCCCCGCGCGCCGTGCAGGACGAGCTTGTGCTTGGCGCGGTGGCGGTGGGGTGGCACGGCAATCGTGAGCTCGCGCGCCAGGTAGCGGCCGGTGAGCGACTGCAGATTGGCGACGACTTCCGCAGGAGATCCCTGCGCCACGATCCGTCCGCCCGCTTCGCCCGCCCCCGGGCCCATGTCGATCAGGTGATCGGCTGCGCGGATCGCCTCCTCGTCATGCTCCACCACGATGACCGAATTGCCAAGGTCGCGCAGCTGCTTGAGCGTCGCGATGAGGCGCGCGTTGTCGCGCTGGTGCAGGCCGATCGACGGCTCATCGAGCACGTACATCACTCCGGTCAGGCCCGAGCCGATCTGGCTCGCGAGCCGGATGCGCTGAGCCTCACCGCCGGAGAGCGTCTCGGCTGAGCGCTCGAGCGAGAGGTACTCCAGGCCGACGTTGACCAGGAACTCCAGGCGGCTCGCGATCTCGCGCACGATGCGCTCGGCGACCTGCGCCTTGGAGCCTTTGAGGCCGAGCGCGCGGAAGAATTCCAGCGCCTGCTTCAGAGGCCATGCCGAGATCGCCTGCAGCGTCGTATCGCCGACGCGCACGTGGCGCGCCTCGCGGCGCAGGCGCGCGCCCCCGCACTCCGGGCAGGCGCTCGTGTTGCGCAGCTTGGCGAGCTCCTCGCGCACCACGATCGAGTCGGTCTCGCGGTAGCGGCGCTCGTGGTTCGGGATCACGCCCTCGAACGGGTGTTCCTTCACCGTGGCGCGGCCGCGCTCCGACAGGTAGCGGAAAGCGATTTTTTCATCTCCGGAACCGTGCAGGATGAGGTTCTGGATACGCTCGTCCAGCATTTCCCACGGGGCCTCGATATCGAAGCCGTAGTGCCGAGCGAGCGACTGCAGCACGGAGAAATAGAACTGGTTCCTGCGGTCCCATCCGCGGATCGCGCCGCTTGCGAGCGAGAGGTTCGGATGCGCGACGATGCGCTTCGCGTCGAAGAACTCCACCGTACCGAGGCCGTCGCAGCGCGGGCATGCGCCCGCCGGGTTGTTGAACGAGAAAAGGCGCGGCTCGAGCTCCGGCACCGCGTAATCGCACGCCGGGCAGGAATAGCGCGCCGAAAAAAGATGCTCCCTGCCGTTCTCCACTTCGATCACCACGACCTTGCCGTCGGCGTGCCGCAGCGCCGTCTCGAGCGACTCGGCGAGCCGCTGGCGCGCGTCCCCGCGTACCCGCAGCCGGTCGACGACCACGTCGACCGAGTGCTTCACGTTCTTCGCGAGGCGCGGCGTCGCGTCGAGCTCGTACACCACGGCGTCGATGCGCACGCGCGTGAAGCCTTGCGCACGCAGCTCGTCAAGCAGATCGGCCTGCTCGCCTTTGCGGCCGGCGATCACCGGCGCGAGGATCATGATCCGCGTTTCCTCGGGCAGCGCGGCGATCTGGTCGACCATTTCGGCAACCGTCTGCGCCTCGAGCGCAAGCCCGTGCTGCGGGCAGTAGGGGGTGCCGGCGCGCGCGAAAAGGAGCCGCAGGTAGTCATGCACCTCGGTCACCGTGCCGACAGTCGAGCGCGGATTGTGGCTCGACGCCTTTTGCTCGATCGCGATCGCAGGCGAGAGCCCTTCGATCAGGTCCACCTCCGGCTTCGCCATGAGCTGAAGAAACTGGCGCGCGTAGGCCGAAAGCGACTCGACGTAGCGGCGCTGCCCTTCGGCGTAGAGCGTGTCGAACGCGAACGAGCTCTTGCCCGAGCCCGACGGCCCGGTGATGACGACGAGCCGGTTGCGCGGCAGCTCGACGTTCAGGTTCTTGAGATTGTGGGTACGCGCTCCGCGAACGCGGATCGAATCCATGCTGCAGTTTACGAAGTGAAACCGGTTACTATAGCGCGCTTCGCATTCCCGCCGATACGTTGCTCCGTCTATGAATCCAACCGAGTTGCGCGCCGGCGTCAGCCTCGCCGGCGTGTACGGGCTGCGGATGCTCGGGCTGTTTTTCATTTTGCCGGTGTTCGCCGTGCACGCGGTCACACTGGAAGGCGGCGCGGACCTCACGCTGGTGGGCATCGCCATCGGCGGCTACGGGCTGTCGCAGGGACTGCTGCAGATTCCGTTCGGCATGGCCTCCGACCGGTGGGGACGAAAGCCGCTCATCTATGCGGGCTTGCTGGTGTTCGCCGCCGGGAGCTTTCTCGGCGTGGCGGCTGCCGACATCTGGACCGCGATCGCGGCGCGCTTTCTCCAGGGGGCTGGCGCGATCAACTCGGTCGCCATGGCGCTCGCCGCTGATCTCACGCGCGAGCAGCACCGCACCAAGATCATGGCGATGATCGGCGCCACCATCGGGCTCACGTTCGCGCTCTCGCTGGTCGGCGCGCCGGTGCTGTACCGCTACATCGGCATGGGCGGCGTGTTCGCGCTCACCGGAGCGTTGTCGCTTGCCGCCATCGCCGTAGTGAAGTACTGGGTCCCGGATCAGACGCAGCAGCCGGAAAATCGCCCGCCGGAACCTTCGACGCTCAGGCAGGCATTCGAGCCGGAGCTGCTGCGCTTGAATGCCGGAATTTTCATCCTCCACATAGTTCTCTACGCGATGTTCGTGGTCGTGCCGCCGCTTCTCGTGCAGGCGGGCTTGCCGCTGCCGGAGCACTGGAAGCTCTATTTGCCGGTGGTGCTGGCCTCGTTCGTCCTGATGATTCCCGGAGTCGTCTACGCCGACCGGAAAAACCGGCCGAAGCCCGTGCTGCTTGCAGCGGTGGCGCTCCTGATGGTCGCTGAGGCCGCCCTTGCCGCGCTCGACGCGGGCATCACTCTGCTTGCTGGGCTGATGCTGGCCTTTTTCGCCGCGTTCAACATCCTCGAGGCCGTCCTGCCTGCGCTGGTGTCGCGAGCCGCGCCCGCTCAGGGACGGGGCGCCGCGATCGGGGTGTATAACACCACCCAGACGCTCGGGGTGTTCTTCGGCGGTCTCGTCGGCGGCTGGGTAGCCTCACACTATGGGACTACCACGGTATTCGCGGTGTGCGCGGTGCTTTCGGCCGTATGGCTCGCGCTTGCCGCCGGCATGCGGCCTCCGATCCAAGTCAACCAGCTTTCGACTATTACGTTTTCCATCGCATCGGGAGTGAGCCTGGAGGGCCTGCACCAGGCGCTGGCCGGCGTGCGCGGTGTGCGCGAAGCCGAGGTGGTGGCTGCCGAGCGCATCGCCCACCTTAAAGTGGTGCCGGGACAGTGGGACGAGCATAGAGTACGCAAACTGATTACTGGGGAGGTATGACATGGCTTCAGTGAACAAGGTGATCATCGTCGGCAACCTTGGTGCCGATCCCGAGACGCGCTACCTGCCGAGCGGCGAGGCGGTGACTAACATTCGCGTCGCCACCACCGACCGCTGGAAGGACAAGCAGAGCGGTGAGTTGAAGGAGGCGACGGAATGGCATCGCATCGCCTTTTTCGGCCGCCTCGCCACCATCGCAGGCGAATACCTGCGCAAGGGTTCCCAGGTCTATGTCGAGGGAAGCCTGCGCACGCGCAAATGGCAAGACAAGGACGGGCAGGACCGCTACTCGACCGAGATCCGCGCCGACGTGATGCAGATGCTCGGCCGGCGTGAAGGCGGCGGCGAGCCGCGCGCCGAATCGGCGCCAGCATCGAAGGCGGCCGGTGCACAGGGTCCGGCGCCCGCCGCGGCGAAGAAGCCGGCGGGCAAGTTCGACGACCTGGAGGACGATATTCCGTTCTGACGCTTCGGCTATCATTCAAGCCGAAGCCGGGAGATGGCATTCCTCCCTTAACTGCCGCAAGGCTGATGATGCCTGCGTGATTCACTGCACGGAGGCATCGGAATGACGGACACCTACGCCCTTGCGGCGCTCTGGATCGGACTGGCGCTTGCCGCCGCCCTCGCCTCGATCTGGCTGCGCGTTGCGACCTCGCTCTCCGAAATACTGGTGGGAACGCTTGCCGGAGCGGTTCTTGGGACGGCGGCTCTCGGCGTCGACCAGGTGTGGGTCAAGTTCCTTGCCGGGGCGGGCGCGATCCTTCTTACGTTTCTCGCCGGGGCGGAAATCGATCCCGACGCATTTCGCCGGCAGTGGAAAGAAGCAACCGCCGTCGGCCTGGTGAGTTTCTTCGCCCCGTTTCTCGGTTGCGCGGCCGGCGCTTACTGGTTGCTCGAATGGGGAGGGCAGGCGAGCCTGCTCGCGGGAATCGCCATGTCTACGACTTCGGTCGCGGTGGTGTACGCGGTGATGCTCGAGTTCGGGTTCAACCGCACCGACTACGGCAAGATGGTGCTAGCGGCATGCTTCATAACGGACCTCGGCACCGTAGTGGGGCTGGGGCTCATCTTCGCGCCCTTTACCCTGAAGACCCTTCTCTTCGTCGGCGGGCTCGCCGCCGCCGCGTTCGCCTTGCCCTGGATCACGCCCCGCTTCTTCAGGCGCTACGGGGGCAGGCCCTCCGAGCTCGAGGCGAAGTATCTGCTTCTCGTCCTCTTCGGCCTCGGCGCGCTTGCCGGGTGGGCCGACAGCGAAGCAGTGTTGCCCGCCTATGTGATCGGCATGCTCCTCGCCGGAACGGTGGGCAGGGACCACGCGCTGGTCCGGCGCTTGCGCACGCTGACGCTCGGCCTGCTCACGCCGTTTTACTTCCTGCGCGCCGGCTCCTTTGTCTCGCTGCCTGCGCTCGCCGCTGCGCCCGCCGCATTCCTGGCGATGCTGCTGCTCAAGATCGCGTCGAAGAGCGTTGGCGTCTACCCGGTGGCGCGCGCCTTCGGCTCTCCCAACAAGGTGAGCATGTACACGACTCTGCTCATGTCCACCGGGCTCACGTTCGGCACCATCTCCTCGCTCTTCGGGCTCTCGCACGGCATCGTCGATCAGGCGCAGTATTCCGCGCTGGTCGCTGCGGTGGTGGCGAGTGCGGTGGTACCGACGCTGATTGCCAATGCGTGGTTTCTGCCACGCCATCTGCTGCCGAAGGGCGATGCGGTCGATGACAGCGCAGGGCCATCGGCGACCGAGCCGGAACGGAGGTGATGCATGTACCACAGGATTCTGGTCGGGTACGACGGCTCGCCGGCAGGCCGAAAGGCGTTCGATGCAGCCCTCGAGCTCGCCGCCAAGCACGGCGCCGAGCTGCACGTGCTGACCGTGTGTCGGACGCTGGACATCGGCGATGACGTAGAGACCGAGGCGGTCATCGAGCACTCGCGGCAGTACCACCGCCGGCTGCTGGCCGAGCTCAAGACCTCGGTCACGACCAAGGACGTGAAGACACATTACGAGGTCGCGGTCGGCCACCCCGCCGAGCAGATTATCTATCACGCCGACAAACACCATGCCGACCTTATCGTCGT
>DATADT010000400.1:0-2993 GCA_036258355.1 Burkholderiales bacterium | reverse complement strand
GGCTGCGACATGATCGACTGCTCGACCGGCCAGACCGTGCCGCACCAGAAGCCGGTGTACGGGCGCATGTACCAGGCGCCGTTCTCGGACTGGGTGAGGAACGAAGTCGGCATCGCCACCATGACGGTCGGCGCAGTCACGACGCCCGATCAGGTGAACACGCTGCTTGCCGCCGGCAAGGCGGACCTCGTGGCGCTGGCGCGGCCGCACCTCACCAACCCGTACTTCACGCTCCAGGCCTCGGCGTGGTACCAGCACCATGGGCAGCACTGGCCGCTTCAGTACCTCCCGGGCCGCGACCAGGCGTTCCGCAACGCCGCGCGCGAGCGCGCCGAGCAGATCGACCTGCGGATCAAGGCGCGGCCGGCGAGCCACGAGGTGAAAGAAGGCCCGGTGAAGAGAGCCGCGTGAGCGAGACTCTCTGGGGACTCGTAGAGCGCCGTGCGCGAGAGGCTCCGCACGTGGCAGCGGTTCTCTTTGGTCAAGAAGCGATTTCGAATCGAGAGTTTCATCAGCGCGCTCTGAGCCTTGCCCGAGGTCTTGCCGGCCGAGGCGTTCGCAAGGGCGACGTCGTCGCGGTCCAGCTCCCGAACATCCCCGAATACCTGCTCTCCTACGCCGCGATCTGCGCGCTCGGCGCGACGCTGCAGCCGGTGCACATGCCTTACCGCCGCGCCGAGCTTGCAACCCTGCTCAAGCATTCCGAGACCCGGGTCTTCCTGTGCCTCTCGCGCTTCAAGGAAGAATCTCCCGCCAAGGAAGCGGTTCCACTGGTCGAGCAGGTCGTCGCGCTCGGCGAGCCAGTCGACGGAACGAGAGCCTTTGTGTCGCTTACGGCAGGCCCGGGGCTCGAGCGAGTGGCTCAAGGCTCGCCCGAAGACCGCTTCCTGCTGCTCTACACCTCGGGAACGACGGACAACCCGAAAGGCGTGCCGCACGCGCAGCACGGCTTTCTCGCGAACGCGATGGCCTCGGTGCCGGAGATGGAGATCTCGAAGGAAGAGATCATCCTGTCCGCCGCGCCGCTCACGCATCTCTATGGGCTGTACGCGTATCACCTAAGCCTGTGCTCCGGTGCCACGATGTCGTTGTTGCCAGCATTCACGCCAGCAGGGTTGGTTGATCTAGTGCAACACCACAAACCCAATTGCGTATTCGCCGGGCCGGCGCACTTCAAGCCGCTGCTCGACGGCGGACTGCTCGAGCGGCACGACTTCTCATCGCTGCGCTTTGCATGCCTCTCCGGAAGTCCGGTGCCGCCCGAGCTCGCCGCGGCGGTGGAGAAGAAGTTGCCCAAGGGGAAGACGATCCAGCTCTGGGGCATGACCGAGCTGCAGGCAGGGTCGTTCTCCCGGCCGCGCGACCCGGCCGACGTTCGGCACGGCACGGCCGGGGCGGCGACGCCTGGGACCGAGCTTCGCGTCAAGGGGGAGCGACTGCAGGTCCGCGGGATTTCTCTTTTCTCCAATTACCTGAAAAACCCTAGGGCGACCCGCGAAGCTTTCACCGCCGACGGCTGGTTCGAGACCGGCGACACCGCCGAGCTATCAGCGGCCGGTTATCTTCGATTCACCGGGCGCGTCAAGGAGATCATTAACCGCGGCGGCATGAAATACTCGCCCCTCGACGTGGAGGCGATCATCGATCGCATGCCTGGTGTCGCGCGCGCGGCCATCGTGCCCTATCCCGACGCGGTGCTCGGCGAGCGCGCCTGCCTGTTCGTGCAGCCCGCGCCGGGCGCCGCGCGGCCGACGCTCGAAGCGATTACCCGCGAGCTCGACAGCGCCGGCGTCGCCAAGTTCAAGTGGCCCGAGCGCCTCGAGCTCCTCGAGGCGATGCCGATCACGCCGACGCAAAAGGTGATGCGCGGCCGGCTGCGCGAGCTTTTGAGATCATGATTTTCCTGCATGAATTGAAGGGCAAGGGCGACCGGCGCTACAGCCTGTTCTCCTGGCGCACGCGGATGGCGCTCAAGCACAAGGGCCTGGAGTTCGAGTCGGTGCCAGTGCGCATGTCCGACAAGGCGGCGATCGCTTTCTCGGGCGGCAAGACGGTGCCGATAATCAAGGACGGGGACACCGTGGTGCGCGATTCGTGGAAGATCGCCGAGTATCTGGAGAGCCGCTACCCGGATGCGCCGCCGCTCTTCGGCGGCGAGATCGGCCGCGGCGTGTCGGCCGCGTTCAACATCTGGGTGGACCGCGCAGTGGTGCCGGCGATGCTGCCGGTGATCGCGGCCGACGTCCACGAGCGCGTCGACCCCGATGACGAGAGCTATTTCCGCCAGACGATGGAGAAGGTGCTGCAGATGACGCTCGAAGAGTCGCGAGCGCGGCGCGACGCGGCGGTCGTGAACCTCGGCAGGGTGCTCGCGCCGATGCAGGAGGCGTGCAAACGCCAGCCGTTCGTCTCCGGCGCGAACGCCGCGTACGCCGACTACATCCTGTTCTCGGTGTTCCAGTGGGCGCGCGTCATGAGCCCGCAGGAGCTGTTGGGGCCCGAGGATCCCCTGTGCCGCTGGCGCGAGCGCGTCCTCGAGCTCTTCGGCGGCTTCGCGCGCAACGTACCGACCGCATGAAAAATCTTCTTCTTGCTGGACTGCTTCTTTTCGCGGCGCCAGCGTGGGCGGCGCTCGACATCAAGGACATCGCGCTCGGCGCGAAGGAGAGCGACATCAAGCGCGCCTTGCCGAGCGTGCACTGCCGCCCGCTGCAATGGGAAAGCAAGGCCGCCGACCGGCGCTGCGACGACTCGCGCGTGGGCTTCGGCGGGGTCGAGGTCCAGGTCACGTTCTACCTGAAGAAAGACGTGCTCGAAGCTTTCGACGTGCGCTTCGACACGCGCGAGCTCGAGCGCTTCGTCGCCTTCCTCAAGTCGCGCTACGGCCCGCCGGTCACCGAGACGCGCGATACCTACCAGCGCAAGGGTGGCGGCGAGCGTTACGTGTACAAGGTGCTCTGGGAAGACGGCAAGCAGCGCGCCGTCCTCACCGC
>DATADT010000399.1:0-2890 GCA_036258355.1 Burkholderiales bacterium | reverse complement strand
GCTGTTCTGCATCGACCTCGACCGCTTCACGCTGGTGAACGACTCGCTCGGGCACCGAGCCGGCGATGCTTTGCTCCGTTCCGTCGCCGAGCGCCTGGGAAACCTGGTGCACGGCGAGGACACGCTCGCGCGCCTGGGCGGCGACGACTTCGTGCTGCTGCAGGCGATCCGCTCGAAAGGGGATCCGGCGGCCGAGGCCGCGGCCGCCGCGCAGCGCATCCTCGGCGTGCTGGCGCGGCCCTTCACCGTGCAGGGCAAGACGCTCAACGTCGCCGCGACGATCGGCATCAGCATCTACCCGAACGACGGGCGCGACTTCGTCGAGCTTCTGAAGAACGCCGACGCGGCGCTCCACCACGCAAAGGAGACGGGCAAGGGAACCTGGCGCATGTTCGCGCCGGCGCTCAACGCGCGCGCCGCCGAGCGGCTGCGCCTGGAGAACGAGTTGCGCTCTGCGCTCGCGCGCGGCGAGCTCGCGCTGCACTGGCAGCCGGTGGTGCGCGGCTGGCCGCCCGACCGGCGCTCGAGCCCGCTGCACTGGCGCGGGCGCATCGTCGGCGCCGAGGCGCTGGTGTGCTGGCAGCACCCCGAGCGCGGCCTGCTCGGCCCCGAGCACTTCGTTCCCCTCGCCGAGGAGTGCGGCATGATCCGCGCGATCGACGAATGGGCGCTCGAGCGCGCGCTGTCGCAGGCGGGCGCGTGGCAGCGCCGCTACGGGCGGCTTCTGTGGTACGCGGTCAACGTGTCGGCGCCGGGCCTTGCGCAGGGCGCAGAGTACCTGCAGCGGCTGGAGCATGCGCTGATCGCCAACGGCCTCGACGGCAAGACGGTCGAGCTCGAAGTCACCGAGCGCGTGATCATGTCGGGCCTCGCGGAGAACGTGGCCACGCTGGACGCGATGGGCAAGCTCGGCGTGCGCTTCGCGATCGACGACTTCGGCACCGGCTACTCGAGCCTCGCATACCTGCGCAGCCTCCCGATCGACAAGCTGAAGATCGACCGCTCGTTCCTGAGCGCGATCGATTCGCAGGGCGCCGACGCCGCAATCGTGCGCGCGATCACCGCGCTCGCCGCCACCCTCGGCATCTCGGTCGCCGCCGAGGGGGTCGAGACCGCGGCGCAGCTCGAGCGCCTGCTCGCGTTCGGCTGCGAGGAGTGGCAGGGACACTACTTCAGCGCGCCGCTCGACACGGCCGGCTTCGAGGAGCTCCTGTCCGAGTCGCTGTCGGCGCGCACCGCGCGCAGCTCGGAGGCCTGAATCAGCCCCTCGGCCGCGGCGTGCGCCGCGGCCGGCTCCGCTTCCGGCGCGAGGACCAGCTGGCAGCCGGTTTTCGCCACTTCCTTGACCAACACCTCGATGGCCGCCAGCCGAGCCGGGTCCCGGTTAACCGACCTTATATAGATGGCCCGGATCCGGTCGGGATGGCGGTGCACCACGGCGCTGTAGATCTCGGGGTCTTCCTCGCCGCTGTCGCCGCTCAGGATGAATTTGAGCTTCGGATAGGTGGCGAGGATCTCTTCGATCGCCTTTCGCTTGCGCTCCTTCTCCGGCCGCAGGCCGAAGTCGCGCAGCAGCAGGGGACCGAGAGGCAGCTGCTGGACCTCCAGGTACTCCACGAGCGGCGCATACAGGTTCCACGGGCTCTTGGAGGTGTAGAAGAACGGGTTCACGCCGGCGTGCAGCGCGCGGTAGAACGCCGCTACGCCGGGAAAGGGCTTGCGGGTGCGGACGTTGGTAAGCGCCGCGGTCAGGATCATCTTCACCTTGTTGCCGACATGGCTCGCCACGATGGTGTCGTCGATGTCGCTGATCACGCCGAAGCGCGCGCGCTTCGAAGGAACCAGGACCCTCGCCACGGCGGGCGCCGCGCCCGGTGGGTCCATCAACTCCAGATCAACCTCTTGCCAGGCCCCGGGACCGAGCCGGCCGCGCGGGGCGATCGCAAGCCTGAAGTAGCCTTCGCCGTCGGTGACGCCCTCGGTCTGGCGGCCGAGGAAGCTCGCGCGCAGCCGCGCGCCCGGCACCTCGTCGGATTCGAGGCGCTTCCAGAAGCGCACGAGGTTGCGCCAGCGGCTGTCGGCATCCGCGGCCGGCGTGAAGCCCTCGTCCTCGAGCACCCGGCCGCACACGAGGAGGCGCTCGCGCGTGCCGTACCCGATATACGGCATGATGATGACTTTATCGGGGTGTGTCAGTCGCGCAGGACGAGCGCCGAGAGCAGCCAAGACACGAGGCTGAAGACGATGGCGCCGAACACGCCGGCCCAGAAGCCGCCGACGCTGAAGCCCTCGAGCCAGCTTGCCACCATCCAGAAGAGCAGCCCATTCAGCACGAAGATGAAGAGGCCGAGCGTCAGGATGGTTACCGGAAGCGTGAGCAGCACGAGCACCGGCCGCACCACTGCGTTCACGAGGCCAAGGACCAGCGCCGCGAGCAGCGCGGACTCGAAGCTCGACACGCTGATCGAGGGCATGAGGTAGGCCACGGCGATCAACGCGAGGGTGTTGATCAGCCAGACGAGGGCGAGCCGGAGGATCACGGCTGCGCGGAGTAGAACAGGTTGGTCAGGCTCCTAATATCGAGGCGCGCGAAGCGCGTGTAGCCCGAGCGGCGTACCAACGCCTCTGTCGCCGCCGGGCCGAGGCAGGTCCCCAGCCCGGGCCCGCCGCGCGCGAGCGACTGAGTCATGCAGTGGAACACGCTGAAGCCGTAGAACGTCGCTGCCACCGGGTTGCGGTTGTCCTCGAGCCGGTCGGCGGCCTTCGGCTCGACGATGAAGAGCGTCCCGTCGGGCTTGAGGAGCGCACGGATCTCTTCAAGTGTCTTTACCGGCTCGGCCAAGTCGTGCAGCGCATCACAGAGCGTTATCAAATCAAAACCGACGCCGCG
>DATADT010000398.1:0-2514 GCA_036258355.1 Burkholderiales bacterium | reverse complement strand
CGCATTCCACGATCGCTTCCCTGTTCGTCACGCAGAACGCCTACCCGCGCGAGGCGCTGCTCGAGGCGCTGCTGCGCTTCATCGAGGAAGACCTGACGAAGCCATGACCGCGAGCAGCGCTTGCTTCTCCGCCTGCGGCGCCACGGTGCTTCGTAAAGGTGCGATCTGCGTTTTCAGGTTCGCGTAGAACTTGCGGTCACCGACAGCGCGCGTCAGAAGCCGCGCCAAGGCGTGCTCGTCGCCGACCGGAAAATAGCCTCGATAATCCGCGCCGAGCAGCCCGACGTTGCCCGAGATGCGCGAGGCGAGCACGGGAACGCCGATACGCAACGCTTCGCACACTACGTTTGCTCCGCCTTCCATGCGCGAGCTGATGACCATGACGTGGCTGGAGGCGAGCCATTTCAAAGCCCGCGCGTGCGGCACGCTGCCCAGCCAGCGGTAGCGGGGATCCTCTGTTTTCGGAACGAGGGCGGGATCGAGCGCCGCGCCGAGCTGGACGACCTGGAGGGGAAAATTCGGCGGAACGAATTCCAGAGCGGAAAGAATGCGAAGAGGATCTTTCTCGGCGCGCAGATGCCCGATCACGCACACGCGAAAGCTGCCCTTCACTGCCCGCTGGCGCAGCCGAGTGGACGAGCTCTGCACCACGACGCCGACTTTCCTGCGCAGCCGCGCCGGCAGCTCTTCGGCGGCCTTCGGCTGCAGCACGATCAGGCGGTCGGCGAGCTCCAGGGATTCGCGCGCATCTGCCGACTCGTGGATGTCGCGATAGACGTCGGTGCCGGTGAGGGCGAGGACCAGTGGCTTTTCTCTCGAAAAGCCCTTGATCGAAGCGTGGCTGCGGCGCGCGTGCAGCGCGAGCATCGCGTCGGCAGGCGTGTCGGGCGACCACGCCACCGACACGCTGACGCGATGGCCGGCCTGCCGGAGGAAAGCCGCCCAGCGCAGCGCGGTATGGCGGTTGCCGTTGCGCGTGCCGGGCCCTGCCGGCGTCACCAGAGCGATCTTCATTCGCTAGACTGACGTTCATGGAGCTGGAAACCAGGTTGCGTGCCGCGCGCGAGCACACGCGCCGCGTCGCCGACGATCTCACGGGCGGCCGGGAGCTCGGGCCGAAGCTCGCGATCGTCAATCCGCCGCGCTGGGAGGTCGGGCATGTCGGCTGGTTCCAGGAGTTCTGGTGCCTGAGGGGCGGCTCGGAAGAGCGCCCGTCGATTCTGCCGAACGCCGATGCCCTCTACAACTCGGCCACGGTGCCGCATGACGCGCGCTGGAGCCTGCCGCTGCCGTCTTTCGCGGACACGATTGCATATCGCGACGAGGTACTGGAACGGGTTCTGGCCAAGCTGGAAAGCCTTGAACCGTATTTCGTCGAGCTCGCCGTGCGCCACGAGCTCATGCACGCCGAGGCGTTTCACTACACCCGGCAGACCCTGGGCTATCCAGGCTTGCCGGATAAGCCGAGGCCCTTGGTCGGGGACGGGGATGTGGACTGCGCGGGCGGCGTGTTCCGGCTCGGCGCCACACCTGGCGACGGCTTTGCGTTCGACAATGAGAAATGGAGCCACCCGATCGTGCTCGAGCCGTTCCGCATTTCGCGGCGGCCGGTGACCTACGGCGAGTACCGCCAGTTTGCCGAGCCGCCTTACTGCAAGGACGGCAGGGTGCGGCGCTTCGACCAGTGGATCCCGATCCCCGACGACGAGCCGGTGAGGCACGTGAGCTGGCACCAGGCGAACGCCTATTGCGCCTTCGCCAGCAGGCGGCTGCCTGGCGAGGCCGAATGGGAGTACGCCGCGCTCCAAGGGCTGGACAACGTCGGCCATGTCTGGGAGTGGACCTCGAGCACTTTCCTGCCGTACCCCGGCTTCCTGCGCGACCCGTACAAGGAGTATTCCGAGCCCTGGTTTGCCACCCACAAGGTGCTGCGCGGCGCGAGCTTCGCGACGCCGGCCGGCGTGTCGCATGCACGCTTCCGAAACTTCTACACGCCCGAGCGGGCGGACATCTTCGCCGGCTTTCGCACCTGCGCGCTGTGAGCGTACTCACCTCGCGCGATAACCCCAAGGTCAAGCGCTGGGCCAAGCTTGCTGCGGATGCGCGCTACCGGCGAAGCGAGAAGCGCGCGCTGATCGAGGGGCCGCATCTCGTGGCGGCTGCGCTGCAGCGCGGCTGGAAGCCCGTCGCGGTGCTTGCGACCGAGGAGGGCGCAGCGGACGCGGAAATCAGCGACTTGGTCCGCCGGAGCGGCCTGCGGCCGGTCCTGCTGGCGAAGAGCGTGTTCCGCGGCGTGGTCCACGCCGAAACGCCGCCGGGGCTGGCCGCGGAAATAGCGATTCCAGAGGCGGGCAGGGAGGCCGGCGCGCCCGTGGTTTTTCTCGAAGGCGTACAGGACCCGAGCAACGTGGGCGCGATCGTGCGAAGCGCGGCGGCGTTCGGCGTCGCACGCGTGGTTCTCGACCGCGCTTGCGCGGACCCTTGGTCGCCCAAGTCCCTGCGCGCCGGCATGGG
>DATADT010000397.1:0-5591 GCA_036258355.1 Burkholderiales bacterium | reverse complement strand
TTCGAAGAGGCGTTCGCGGCGGTGCGTGCGGGCGACGCCGAGCGGGCGATGATTCCGATCGAGAATTCGGTCGCCGGGCGGGTCGCCGACATTCACCATCTCATGCCCCACGCCGGCCTCAAGATCATCGCCGAGCACTTCCAGCGGGTGAACCACCACCTGCTGGCGGTGCCGGGGGCGCGCCTGGAGGATATCAAGACGGTGCACTCGCACGTCCACGCCCTGCACCAGTGCCGGCGCCTCTTGGGCGAGTTGCGGTTGACCCCGAAAGTGCACGCCGACACCGCGGGCGCCGCCGCCGACGTCGCCACCGCGGGCACCGTTGATCAGGCCGCGATCGCATCGCGCCTGGCCGCGGAGATCTATGGCCTGGACATCCTGCGCTCGGACCTCGAGGACGCCGAGCACAACACCACCCGGTTCGTGGTCCTGGCGCGCGAAGCGCGCGAGCCGCCGCCCTACGAGGGCCCGGTGATCACCAGCTTCCTGTTCCAGGTGCGCAACGTGCCGGCGGCGTTGTACAAGGCGCTGGGCGGCTTTGCCACCAACGGCGTCAACATGATCAAGCTGGAAAGCTACGTCGACGCCCGCTTCAGCCAGGCGCAGTTCTACGCCGAGGTGCTCGGCCATCCGGAGCAGGAGGCGGTGAAGAACGCGTTCGAGGAGCTGGCGTTCTTCTCGCACGAGGTCGAGCGCCTGGGCGTCTACCCGGCCGACCCGTTCCGTTTCCGCGGCGACTGACCTCACGGTCGAGAGCTCGGGACAAAAGCGGTTCAGCTCCGCCTGGCTCGGGCTATCCAGCGCCGCGCGCGGTCATGTCCTCGTCGAGGCTGAGCAGGCTGGCGTTGCCGCCGACCGCGGCGGTGTTGACGCTGACCGTGCGCTCGGTGGCGAAGCGGGCGAGATAGTGCGGCCCGCCGGCCTTTGGGCCCCGTGCCGGCCCTGTGCCGACACGGAGCCGTGGGCGGCGGCCGCCTCAGCCGGCGCAGATCTTGGCGGTGGGCATGTCCGCGGGCGGCAGCTCGGCCGCGGTGAGGCCGTACTTCTCCAGGATCGCCAGGTACTCGGCGGTGCCGCGAAACGCCAGCAGGCGCTGGTTGAGCGCATCGAGGAGATCCTGGTCCTCGAGGCGCACCGCGAAGCTGGTGATGCCGTAGCGGACCTTGCCGTCTACGACCGGCTGCTCGAACGGGTCGGCGCGCTCCAGTCCCGGGTCCTTCATCTCGCGGAGCGCCATCTCGATGTTCATGCCGACGGTGGCGTAGCCGTCGATCCGCCCCTCCTTGACCGCGGCGAAACCGGTCGCGGTGTCCGGGAAGTCAATGAGCTGACCCTCGCTCACCCCCATCGCCTTCGCATTGTCGCTCGGGCCCGTGCCCCCGGTGGGATAGCCGAGCTTGATCGTCGGGTCGGCGGCCACGTCGGCGTAACCCTGGATGCCCTTGGGATTGCCTGCGGCCACGACGATGCCATCGCCCTGGATGTAAAGCGGCTCGCCGAACGCCACTAAGGCGCAGCGCTCGGGCTTGATGTAGATCGCGGACGCGATGAGGTCGAATTGCTCGTCCTGCAACCCCGGGATGAGGTCGCCGAAGGTGGTAAGCCCGCCCTCGATATCGTTGACGCCCATCTCGGCGAGGATAGCGCGCAGAATATCGACGTCGACGCCGGCGAGCTCGCCCTCGGCTGTGGTGTAGCTGAACGGATTCTCGTTGGCGAAACCCATGCGGATCGAGCCCTGATCCTTGATCTTTTCCAGGGCGCTCTCGGCCCGCGCGCCGGGGACACCCGCGGGGGTCAGCCCGACGCCGACGAGACTTGCGATCAGGCCCATGCCGAGAACAATGGTCCGACGGCGCGCGCGATAGCTGGTCATAGTCGCTTTCCTCCGAGATAGACGGTTGTGCTTGTGCTGTCGTCTTGGAAGCTTTTCTAGATGCTCTTGCTGTTTCTCTTTTCTGCCCTGACACCTCCAGTCCTCTCCGAAGCCGGCGTGCGGGCTCATTCATTGATGCGATCGGATCGCCCATCGTCCGGCGCGCCTCGTTCTTCGGTAACGCCTTGCGCCGACAGGCAAATCATAGCAGCTGGTTTGCCCAGCTACCTGTGAAGCAGTTCACACCCCGAGGGGAAGCCGCCGCAGTTCTTGACCGCCGCGCTAGTGTTCTGTCCCGTTGATACGTGAGCAAAGTCGTTGAAGCTTGGCCAAGATCGAGGCGGCGGTGGCGGTCCAGACGAAGGGTTTGCAGGTCTGGTTGTGGTGGGTGACGAAGTGATCGATCTTGGCCACCAGGTCGGGCACCGAGCGGAACGAGCCGCGCCGGATCGCCTTGGCGCTGATGTGGGCGAAGAAGCGCTCGACCAGGTTGAGCCACGAGCTGTAGGTGGGGATGAAGTGGAGCTGCCAGCGGGGCCGCGCGGCGAGCCAGGCCTTGACCTTGGGATGCTTGTGGGTGGCGTAGTTGTCGAGGACGACGTGGATGTCGAGGTTGGCTGGCACCGCCTTGTCGATGGTGCGCAGAAAGCCGAGGAACTCCTGATGCCGATGACGCTTGCGGCATTGGGCGAGGACGCTGCCGTCGAGCAGGTCGAGCGCGGCGAACAGCGTGGTGGTGCCATGGCGGATGTAGTCGTGGGTGACCCCCTCGACGTAGCCGAAGCCCAGAGGAAGCAACGGCTGGGTGCGCTCCAACGCTTGGAGCTGGCTCTTTTCGTCGAGGCACAGGACCAGCGCCTTGTCGGGCGGGTCGAGGTACAGCCCGACGACGTCGCGCAGCTTCTCAATAAAGAAGGGGTCGGTGGACAGCTTGAAGCTGTCTTGGCGGTGGGGCTGCAGCTCGAACATCCGCAGGAAGCGATGGACGCTGGTCTTGGAAATGCTGGTTTCGGCCGCCAGGCTGCGCCCGCTCCAATGGGTGGCGCCGTCCCCGGGCTGGCGGTGCAGCGTGGTGTTGAGGAGCTCGGCGATGCGCTCGTCGTCGATCGAGCGCGGCCGGCCCGGGCGGAGCTCGTCGTGCAAGCCCGCGATGCGGCCCTCGACGAAGCGCCGGCGCCACTTGCCCACGGTCGCCTGGGTGGTGCCGAAACGCCCTGCCACCGCGCTGTTGGTGGCGCCCGCGGCGCAGGCCAGAACGATGCCCGCGCGCCGCACCAGCGCTGCCGGCATCGATCGCGAACGAGCGATCGCCTCCAATTGCGCCTGCTCTTGTGCGCTCAGCACCAGCTCTACCTTCGGTCGACCCATCGCCATCGCAACATCCCAACTGGAAGGACACCGCGATGTCATACGATCCATATGCCGGGAACTAAAGGGACGACACACTAGCTTCACGCTGATATTGTCGAGTGGCAGCCCGAGCATGTCGGCGGCGACCTGCGCCATGATCGTGTAGGTGCCGGTGCCGATGTCGGACGTCGCGCACGCCACCTCGGCATGGCCATCGGCGGTGAGCGCGATGCGCACTGTGATCGGCACCTGCAGCGCCTCCCAGATGCCCGTCGCCATGCCCCAGCCGACGAGGTCGCTGCCATCGCGCATCGACCGCGGCTCGGGGGTGCGCTTATCCCAACCGAACGCCTCCGCACCCTGGCGGTAGCATTCCCGCAGCGCCTTGCTGCGGTACGGCCGGTCATCGTGCTGGTCGCGATCCGAATAGCACCGCAGGCGAAGCTCGAGCGGATCGAGCCTGAGCGCCACCGCGAGCTCGTCCATCGCGCATTCGAGCGCGTAGACGGCGCTGGCGGCGCTCGGCGCGCGCATATCGCACGAGGTCGCGAGATCGAGCCGCGCAAGCCTGTGCTCGTACTTCGCGTTGGCGCATTTGTAGAGCAGACCGGACCAGCCGGTCTCCTGCCGATAGTGGTCCTCGTATTGCGACGTCACGGTGACCGCATCATGGGTGATCGCATCGAGCGTTCCGTCGGCGTTTGCACCAATAGCGATGCGCTGAACCATGGCAGGCCGGTAGCCCAGCACATACATCTGCTGCCGCGTCAGCACGACCCGCACCGAGCGCCGCAGCGCGCGCGCCGCGAGCACCGCCAGCATGACCTGAAACTGCGGGCGCAGCCCCGAGCCGAATCCGCCGCCCATGAATGGCGACATGACCCGCACATCTTCCGGCTTCAAGTCGAACACGCCGCACAGATACTTCTGCACGTTCTGCACACCCTGGGTCTTGTCGTAGACCGTGAGCTTGCCGTTGTCCTCGAAGATCACCGTCGAGGCGAAGAGCTCCATCGGGTTGTGATGCTCGATCGGAACATGATATTCGGCCTCATGGCTCGCTGCGGCCGCAGCGAGCGCCTGCTCGGGTGCGCCGCGCGCCTTCGGAGGCGCGAACATGGCCTCGAACGGATTTGTCGGAGGCTTCGGCGGTACGGCCTGGTCGCGCTGGCGATAGACGTCCGTGACGTGGGCTTCCTTGTCGCACTCCACCCGGACCAGCGAGGCCGCGAAGCGCGCGATCTCCGACGTTTCGGCGACGACCAGCGCGATCGGCTGTCCGTTGAACATGATCTTGTCGTCGTACAGCGGCCGGAACGGCGATCCCGATGGGGCCACCTCGTCCTTGTAGGCTTGATCGTTGTCCGCCATGGACGGACGGTTCTCGTGCGTCAGCACGGTGAGCACGCCTTCGACGCGCATGGCCGCGCCGGTGTCGATGCGCGTGATGCCGCCCTTCGCGATGGTCGAGCAGACAACGCTCCCGTGGGCGAGGCCCGGCACGTTGAACTCGGCGGCATACTTCGCGGCGCCGGTGACCTTCGCAACGCCGTCGATACGGGACGTGGCGGTTCCGATGTAGGGTGTCATGGCTTGCTCACGCGATCTTCTTGCTGGATTGCGACTGCGGGGTGCCGCGCGCCGCCTGCGACAGGCCGCGTACGATGGCCCGGCGCGCGAGATCGATCTTGAACGTGTTGTGCCCGAAGCCCTTGGCCTCGCTGAGGACGAGATCGGCTGCCTGCGCAAACGTCGCCTCGCTGGCGGCACGGCCGCGAAGCGCCGCCTCGGCCTGCGTGTAGCGCCAGGGCTTGTGTGCGACGCCGCCGAGCGCGAAGCGCGCTTCTTTGATGACGCCGCCCTCGAGCTCGAGCCCGACCGCGACCGATACCAGCGCGAACGCATAAGAGAGCCGGTCGCGGATCTTGAGATAGGTGTAGTTCGTCGCAAACCCTCGCGGAGGGAGCTCGATCGAGGTCACGAGTTCATCCGCGTCGAGGTTGGTGTCGCGCTGCGGCGTATCGGCGGGGAGCCGGTGAAACTCCCCTATCGCGATGACGCGCTCGCCGCGAGAGCCCATCACGTGGACGTTCGCCTCCAGCACCGACAGCGCCACGCACATGTCGGATGGATGCACCGCGATGCAGGCCTCGCTCGTGCCGAGGATGGCGTTCATGCGGTTGTGGCCATCGATCGCCGAGCACCCGCTGCCCGGCTCGCGTTTGTTGCAGGGCGTCGTGATGTCGTAGAAGTAGGCACAGCGCGTGCGCTGCAGGAGATTGCCGCCGGCGGACGCCATGTTTCGCAGCTGTTGAGATGCACCAGCCAGCAACGCACTCGACAGCACCGGATAGCGCCGCTCCAC
>DATADT010000396.1:0-7352 GCA_036258355.1 Burkholderiales bacterium | reverse complement strand
CCGGGCGGCGTCTGGATGCGCCACCACTCGCGCCACAGCGGCTCGGTAAGCGCGGCGGCCTGCATGTACAGCGCGGCATTTGCGGACCAGCGTGTGACGCGCGCGAGCAGCGAGGCGAACTCGACCTCGCGGAAGTACTGCCCATGGATGAAGGGGTAGGCCACCGTGACCTGCGGCTGCAGCTCGGCCCAGGCGAAGATCGCCGCGTTCATGTTCTTCGCCGAGCCGAGGAAGAGCGCGATGCGCGTCTGCGTGTCCGCGTCGAAGCCGCGCGCCCGCAGCGCAGTGCGTGCGCGGTCGTAGAGCTCCGGGGTCATGCCACCTTCGCCTTGCTCTTCGCGGCCGGCAGCGGGATCGCGCGCATGTGGTCGCCCGGGCAGGGAAAGGCGTGCGGCTCGGCGTCGGCGGCATCGGCGGCGATCCACACCGTGCCGTCGCCGACCCAGGTGCGTCCGTCCACCGCGCGCAGAAACTCGTCCAGCTGGCGCAGGGTGATGTCCGGCATCTCGAGCGTGAACGCGTGATAGGCGTGCTGGATGATGAGCAGGCGGCAGTTCGGCAGGTGCCGGCGCATCAGCTCATGGCAGGCGCGCGGGGTGAAGAAGTCGTGCTCGCCGTTCACAACTAGCACCGGGCAGCGGATCTCCTTCAGCCGCGGCGTGAGCGGCTGGAAGTGCACGAACGACTCCATCAGGTTCTGCAGCGCGTAGAGGTCGTTGCCGATGTAGCCGGCGCGCTTCATCGCCGGGATGCGCTCGCGGTTCGCGGCGAGCCAGGCCGAGCTCATGTTCATCGGATAGAGCAGGGTTTGCAGGTACGGCAGTCCCACCTCGGTCAGCCCTTGGTAGAGCGCTTGGCCGAGATGCTCGAGCTGGGGCGTGAGCTCTGCGAAGCTGCTCATCACGACGAGGCTCGAGACCCGGCCGGGGTGCCGCAGCGCGAAGTCGAGCGCGATCACGCCGCCGAAGCTGATCCCTGCGAGGTGGGTGCGCCCGGCTTCGATGTGATCGAGCAGGCGAGCCAGGATCGCGGCGTGCTCGGCAAGCTCGATGCCGAGCACCGGCTTCGCGGACTGGCCCTGGCCGAGCATGTCGTAGGCGAGAACGCGGTAGCCGCGCTGCGCGAGCTTCTCGCCGTAGGCCGTCCACAGGTCCGCGTTCTGGGTGAGGCCGTTCGCGAAGGCGACGAGCGGCAGGTCCGCCGCGCCGCGCAGCGTGTAGCGGACCTGCTGCCCACCGATGCTGCAGAACGCCATCGCGATGCGCTACTTGAACGCTACACGCCACTGGAAGTCGAAGCGCACGTCGGACTGGTACTGGTCGAGGTCGGAGATGACGCCATTCGCAAACTGGGCGCCCTCTTCCCAGACCCGCGCCCAGCGCGCGCGCACGCGGACGCCTTCGGCCCAGCCCCATTCCTTGCCGAACGTGTAGATGAGGTCGGTGGCGACCTCAGTCCAGTCGGCGAGCGGCTGGCTCGTATTGCCGTTCACATGGCGATCGGTGCGCTTGCCCACGCTCAGGTCGAATACCAGTCCCTTCATGCCGAGCGTCTCGAAATCGAAGGTCGAGCCGAGGATCCAGGTCTTCTCGCCGGCTTTCGCGTTCTCGCCGATGCGCTGCACCAGGTAGGACGGCCCCAGGCTGTACGGCGAGCGCAGCTCCGCTTCGTCGGAGTTGCGGCCGATCATGGCGTAGGGGATGAACCACGGAATCCAGCGCCCCTCGAGATACGCGGCGATGTTGTTCATCGAGAAATCGCCGAGGCTCTTGTCGCCGTTGTCGGTCTGGTAGAGATACTGCAGGTCGAGGCGGATATAGCGGCTCTTGTCGAAGCGGTGGACCATGTCGACGTCCGCCCAGGTCATGTTGAGCAGGTTATCGACCTGGTGGTGGCCGCCCTGCAGCATCACGTTGGGGTTGATCTTCCATTGCGCGCCGATGTAGGCCATGCCGTCGGAGTCCCCGGGCAGGAACGCCGCCTCCGCCAGGTCGTTGAACTCGTCGTCGTTTATCTGCTTCATGGCGGTCAGGTAGCCGCCGTAGTAGCGCACCGTTTCCCCGGCGAACTTGCCCTGCACCGACAAGCCCTCAAAGGCGAGCGGGATCATCGCGCGCACGTCGCGCCGGCCGGCGAAAGCGCCGTCGAAGCGGTTGTAGAACCGGTACACCCCGTCGAGGCTCCAGCCGTACTGCGGCGCGAGGCGGCCGGCCATCAACGCATGGTTTTCCGCGCGCAGCTTCGCGTACGCCACGCCGAGCACCGAGTAGCCCTCCTGATCGGGGTCCTTCAGGATGAAGTTTCCGCCGTGGCCGTCGGGCCCGGTGATCTTGGCCACGTAGGCGAGGGCGCCGCCGAACGACAGCGTGTTCGCGTATTCGCCCGTCTCGCCGAAGAGCCAGCCGCCGAGTCCTGTCGCTTCCGCGGTCGGGCCGTTGTGGTCGGGCTTGGTGCGCGAGAAATACGAGAGGCGCAGCATCGTGCCGACCTTCGCACCGCGGCGCAGCTGCTCGACGAGCGTGGTGCTGGCGGGGCCGCCTTCGGCGTCGATCGATTCGGGCGCTGCCTGCGCGCGCGCATCCTGCGCCGGCATCGCCGCCAGCACCGCGGCGACGCCCGCCGCCACGACGCAGCCGCGCATTGCGCCTCTTCCTCGCTTGTTCATCTTTCTCTCCTTCTTTGATTACTTGGCGAGCCCGGCGGGCTTCCCCGGCGCAGCGCCGCCGCCGCGGTTGCCGCCGCCGAGGCCGGGGAGGCTCGGCGTGAAGCGGTCTTCGATGAACGCGCCGATCGTGTCTTTGAGCACGTTGGGCGCGCGGAACACGCCGTAGTGCGCGCCGGGATCGGACAGGACCGCGATCTGCGCGCCCGGCACGGCTGCGGCGGCCTTGCGCGCATTCTCGACGATGAGCCATTGGTCGTTCTCGACGTGCACGACCAGCGTGCGCGCCTGGATGCGCTTCAGCTCGTCGTTGATGTTGTGGTTGAAGCCGGCGTTGTTGCGGTACCAGTAGTCGACGGCGTCCTCGCTTTGCACCCGCCCAATGAAAGCCGCGGTCTCATCGCCCTTCGGCTCCCAGTAGAACACCTCGCGCTGCAGGTTCTTCCAGGGCGTGGCCGAGCGCACCGGGAAGGTGAGCCCGGTGAGCTGCAGCGTCGACCACATGAACTGCATGCCCTTGTTCGGGTGCTTTTCCTTCGGCAGGTGGTAGTAGTCGCCGTTGGTCGCGCGCCAGTTGGGATCGGATTCGATCGCCGCCTGCGCGAGGCGGAACGTCCACTGGCCGACGGGATCGGAGCCGTCCGAGGCGGTGGCGCCGCCGATCGGCATGATCGCTTTCACGAAGCCGCTCTTCGAGTACATGACGCCCCACACCCAAGTCTGGGTGGCGCCCATCGATACGCCCGTGGCGAGGTGCACCTGGGCGATGTTGAGGTGATCGCGCAGCAGCCGGTAATTCGCCACCACCATGTCCATGTAGTTGTACTGCGGGAACCGCCGGCCGAGCCCGTGCGAGGGCTTGGAGGCGCCCCACAGCCCCAGCGCATCGAGGAACACCACGTAGTACTTGTCGGTGTCGATGGTGAGCCCCGGGCCGACGACCGCGCCGCCCGAGAAGCCGTTGTTCGGCTGCTCGTGGTACCAGGTGTTGTACATCCAGGTGGAGTCGCCGGAGTAGAAGGTGCTGATGATGATCGCGTTGATGATCTCGCCCTTGTCGTTGCGCCGGGGCGTGCCCACCGCGATGTAGGCCGCCTGCAGCGGCCCGGAACCGAGCGATTCGAGGGTGGTGCCGCCCTCGCCGCCGTTGCGCCACGTCTCGGGATTGGCGTCGAGGTCGTACTTGCCGCCGATGCGGAAGTTCGGGATCGTGTAGTAGCGCTTCAACTTGTCCTGCGCGGGCACGTTCGAGTTCGGCGTGACGATCGCTTTCGCCGGGCTCTGCGCGATCTCGTTCTGGGTGGCGCAGCCCCCGAGGGCGAGCGCGCTGCATAGCAGGAATGCGGTATGTGTCTTCATGGCTTGCCTCACTTCGCGAGTCCGGTCGGCTTCGCCCCCGCGCCGCCATTGCCGTCCGTGTCCGCCGTGGCATTGATGAGCGCATCCACCGTGTGCACCGAGAAGGCGTTCACCTGGCGGGTCTTCATGAAGTCGACGGTGTCGCGCGCGAACTCATAGGGTACGTCGGTGTGGATGAAGTGGGCGACGCCGGGATAGACCTTGAGCACCGGCGCATTGCCGGCCGCGGTCATGCGCCTCATGAACGGGTTGATGATGTCGTTCGCGAGATCGGTGAGGCCGTTCAGCGCCGTTCCGGGTATGAACGGCTCGCGCGCGCCGAAGGCGAGGAAGATCGGCGCCTTGATCTTGTGCAGCTGCTTGAAGAGGCTGTTGGGATCGTCCACCGCGATTTCCGAGCAGATCGAGTAGAGGTCGTAGATGAACATGAAGACCCACTGCTCGAGCTCGCGCGGGTTGCCCTTGATCATCGCCACACGCTGGTCGGTATGCAGCCGGGCGTACTCGGTGTCCCGCTTGAAGTAGCCGTTGTAGCTCGGGGTGACGACATCGGTCTTCGGGTCGCGGCTCTTGAAGTAGAAGAAGTCGCGCACGCTCTGCTCGCTGCGCTTCATTTCTGCTTCCACCATGCCGGTGGGGCCATAGGCCTCTTCCCAACGGCGCCGGTCGTAGGCGAAGGACTTGTCGCAGAGCGGCAGTTCCTTGTCGCCGAGCTTGATGTTGCGCGGATACTCTTCGAGCCCCGCCGGGCCCTCGAGGATCAGGCCGCGCACCGCCCCGGGATAGCGCAGCGCATAGCCGAGCACCGTGCTGCCGCCGAGCGAGTGTCCGTGGTAGTAGGCCTGCTTCACGCCGAGCTTGCCGACGATGAGGGCGTGGAAGGCGTCGCGCACGTCGTCGAGGGTGCGCGTCATGGGCTTGTCCAGGTTCCCCGGCCCCGAGGTGCCCCATTGCGGCATGTCGGGCGCGATCACGCGGTAGCCGCGCTCGACCGCGAACTTGATGAGGTAGCCGTAGTGCGCACCGAACGCGCCCTTGCCGTGCACCACGACCAGCACCGGAGGGTTCTCCTCCTTGCCGCAGTACTCGTCCATGTAGCCGATCTCCCACTCCACGCCGCGGCGGTCCTTCACCTTGGCGTACTTGACCGGGAACGGCGACACCATTTCGTCCTTCCAGAACGATTTCGCCGGATCGGGCGCCATGTTGATGCGCGGGCTGCGGTAGTTGCGCGCCTCGCACACCAGGCTTTTGTCGGCGACGACGCCGATGTCGCGCATGAAGGTGTCGAGCGTCGGATCGTCGCGCAGCTTGTTGAGGGCGCTGAACACGGCGTAGTGCGCGATCGGGCTGCTGAGACCCACGTACTGCCCGCCGGGAATCGCCCGCGCCGCGTCGCGCGCCTTGTCCGCGATCAGCCACTGGTCGTTGTCGACGTGCACGACGAGCGTGCGCGGCTTCATGCCGGGCAGGAGCGCGTTCACGTTGTGGATCTCGCCCATCGTGTCGCGGTACCAGAGATCCACCCCGTCGAAGATTTTCGCGAGGCCGGCGAGGTTCGCGCCCGCGCTCTTGCCCATGCGCGGATCGGGCTGCCAGCTGAACACTTCCTTCGACACCGACTCCCAGCCGAGGCTTTGGCGGTAGCCAAGGTCGTAGCCTGTGAGCGACAGCACCGACCAGTGGAACTCGACGCCTTTGTTCGGGTGCTTTTCCTTGGGCAGGTGATAGTAGTTGCCCTTGGTTTCGACCCAAGCCGGATCGGACTCGAGCGCCGCCTTTGCGAGCTGGAAGGTCCACGCCGCCATCGGCCCTTCGCCGTCGGTCGCGGGGGCGCCGCCGATCGGCATGATCGCGCCCACCATCTCCGGGTGCATCAGGCCCCAGTAGTAGGCCTGCGTCGCGCCCATGGAGACGCCGGTGGAAAGCACCACTCTTGCGACCTTCAAGTGGTCGCGCAGCAGCCGGTAATTGAGCTGCACCACGTCGTAGTAGCTGTGCACGGGGAACTTGCGCCCGAGGCCGTCGGAAGGCTTGGAGGCGCCCCAGAGGCCGAGCGCGTCGACGAACACCACGTAGAAGCGGTCGGTGTCGAAAAGCAGCCCCTTGCCGACGAGCGCGCCGCCGGAGAAGGCGTTCCCCGGCTGATCCGCGACCCAGTTGGTGTACATGGCGGTCGCGTCGCCGGAGTAGTAGGAATTGACCACGATCGCGTTCACGATCTCGCCCTTGGCGTTGCGCTTCGGCGTGCCGACCGCGATGTAGGCGGTGCGCGCAGGCTTCGCGCCGAGCGACTCGAGCGTGGTGCCTCCCTCGCCGCCGCCGTGCCATGACTGCGGCCGCGCGAGGTCGTACGTGCCGCCGATGCGGAAGTTGGGCACTTCGTAGGTCTGCTTGATGCCGTCGAGCTTCGCCACCACCGAGCGCGGGGTGAGCGGCTGCTGCGCCATCGCCGGAGCGCCGACGACGAGCGTGGCGAGCGCAGCGAGGCCGGCCCAGGTTCTGAGCGTTGTCATGGTGCATTTCCCTTGAAGTAATCCGAAAAGATGCGCGCGAAAAGCCGCGGGACCTCGAGGCTCATGGAGTGGCCCACATAGGGGAACACCTCCAGAGTGCACTTCGGCAGGCGCTTCGCCATTTCATCCACGTGCTCGCGCGGGATCCAGTAGTCGAGCTTGCCGTACAGCACGAGGTGCTCGTGCTTCATCTTCGGCATCTGCGCGGCGAGCGCCTTCGAGTCCCATTCCCGGCCCAGGTTGTGCGGCGTGCCGAACCAGATGCCGTCGGAGAGCACGCGCGTGCGCTCGACGATGCGCTTGAAGAGCTCGCGCTGCTCGGCGCTCGCGGTGTCGGCGAACTGCGGCGTCGCGGTCAGGCTCTCGGGACGAAAGAGCGTCGGCGCTGCGCTCGCGAGTCCCGCGAAGGCCGCGTCGATGCTCGTCTTCATCTTCGTAAACACCCCCGTCTGCGCAGGCACGAGCTGCAGCCCGAGCGGCGTCACCGGGTCGAGCATCAGCACTTTGCCGAAGCGCTCGGGCTGCGCGGCAAGCATGTGCGAGCAGATGATGCCGCCGGTCGAATGTCCGTAGAGATGGCAGCGGCGGATGCCGAGCGCGTCGATCAGGCCGAGCATGTCGCGCGCGTGCGTGTCCATCGAGTAGTTCGAGTAGTCTTTCGCCGGCTCCGGCTTGTCGGAGTCGCCGCAGCCGCGCCACTCGGAGGCGATGACACGGATGTTCGACGGCAGGAGCGGCAGCACGAGCCCCAGCCAGTCCGCGCAGCCGAGATTGCCGTGAACCGCGAGCACCGCATTGTCGCCGGCGCCGTGCTC
>DATADT010000395.1:0-2950 GCA_036258355.1 Burkholderiales bacterium | reverse complement strand
CGCAGATCACGTCGGCAGCCTGCTGCGGCCGCACGAGCTGCACGACCTGCGCGAGAAGGTCCGCCTCGGGCAGGCGCCGGCCGCGGAGCTGAGGCAGATGGAAGACCGCCTGATCCGCGAGGTGGTGAAGCTGCAGGAGGAGGTCGGCCTGCCCTCGGTCACCGACGGCGAGTTCCGGCGCGACTGGTGGCACATCGACTTCCTATCGGGCTTCGACGGCATCGAGTTGCGCCAGGAAGAGGATCCGTACCACGGCGTCCAGTTCAAGGGTGCCGAGGCTAAGCCGCCGACCCTGTTCGTCGCCGGAAAGCTGCGTCGCACGAAGCCGAGCATGGTTCCCCACTTCGAATTCTTGAAGAAGACGGTTACCCGGGGAGTTCCGAAATTCACCATGCCCTCGCCCGCGATGTTGCACGCGCGCGGCGACCGCGCCTCCATCCGGAAGACCTACCCCGACGCGGGTGAGTTCTGGGCCGACCTCACGAAGTGCTACCGCGACGAGATCGCCGATCTCTACAAGGCCGGGTGCCGCTACCTGCAGATCGACGACACTACGATCGCGATGTTCGGCGACCCCAAGGTTCAGGAGCAGTTCAGAAAGCTCGGCGACGACCCGAAGAAGGACGTGGCGATCTATGCCGACGCGGTGAACGCCGCGATCCGCGACGTGCCGGACGACATGACGGTCGCAATTCACACCTGCCGCGGAAACTTCAAGAGCACCTGGCTCGCAAGCGGCTCCTACGACTACGTGGCCGAGACCGCGTTCTCCAGGCTCGACGTCGACGGCTTCTTCCTCGAATACGACGACGAGCGCTCGGGCGGCTTCGAGCCGCTGCGCTACATCCCCAGGGGAAAGCGGGTGGTCCTCGGGTTGGTGAGCTCCAAGGTTCCCGAACTGGAAAAGAAAGATGCTCTGAAACGGCGGATCGAGGTGGCCTCGAAATTCGTGGCGCTGGAGAACCTCTGCCTGTCGCCGCAGTGCGGCTTCTCCAGCACGCACCACGGCAACAACCTCACGGTTGAGCAGGAGAAGGCGAAGCTTCGTCTATGCATCGAGACCGCCAAGGAAGTGTGGGGCAGCCTGTAATTCCCGATACCACGATCTTCGACCTGCGCAAGTCCGCGCAGGGCTATCGCCTGAATAAGCTATGCGGATCGCTATGCGATCCGGCAAACCGGGAGGCGTTCAAGCGCGACGAGGAAGGCTACATCGCGCGCTTTCGTCTGACGGAAGAAGAAAAGCAGTTGATAAGAAAAAGAGACTTCGCAGGCATGATCCACGCCGGCATGAACATCTACTGGATGCTCAAGATGGGCGCGGTCACGGGGAACAGCCTTTACCGCATGGGCGCGCAGATGCGCGGCGAGAGCTACGAAGCTTTCCTCGCCACGCGAAACTTCAAGGATGCCGTCTAGGGTCGTAGCCGGGATCGGGCTGTCGCACGTGCCGTCGGTCGGCGTGGCCTACGACCGCGGCAAGATGCAGACGCCGGCCTGGAAGCCGCTCGCGGATGCGTACGTCCCGGTTCGCGCCTGGCTGAAGAGCCTCGAGCCCGATGTGGCGATCGTGGTGTACAACGACCACGGCGCCGACTTCATGTTCGACAAATACCCCACGTTTGCGATCGGCGCCGCCGAGCGCTACGGCATCGCCGACGAAGGCTTCGGCACGCGACCATTGCCCGAAGTGCGCGGCGACCGGGATTTTTCGTTCCACCTCGTCGAAAGCCTGGTGGCGGACGAGTTCGACCTGACGGTTTGCCAGGAAATGGTGGTGGAGCACGGCTTTCTCGTGCCGATGAACCTGTGCTTCGAGCACGGCCCCGACGGCTGGCCGGTCGCGGCGGTTCCACTCCAGGTGAACGTTATCCAGCATCCGCTTCCGACCGGCCGCCGCTGCTTCAAGCTTGGCCAGGCGATCCGGAAGGCTGTTTCTTCCCATCGAGGAAGCCTCAAAGTCGTGGTGATGGGAACGGGCGGCATGTCGCACCAGCTGCAGGGCAAGCGCTTCGGATACATGAATGCGGATTTCGACAACGAGTTCCTGGATCGACTCGAGAACGATCCTGAAAACCTTGCGGAAATGTCGCACCACGAGCTGATGGAGAAGGCGGGCGCGGAGGCGGTCGAGCTCATCATGTGGCACGTGATGCGCGGCGCGCTGTCGCCGAGCGCGAAGCGCGTGCATCGGCACTACTACGCGCCCATGACCACGGGCATGGGCCTGATCACCTTCGAGAACTAGACGAGCGCGATGTAGGTTCCGGCGAGCGCGCCGAGCAGCGTGAAGACGAAGACGCGCCGCGCCGGCGCGTCGCTGAGGATGCGGCGCAGGAGGCCGACAGGGCGCGGCGCGTGCCCGGTGTTCTGCGACTTGGAGAGCCGCCGCAGCGCCACGGTGCAATCGAAGTGGCGCGACACCGGGAGCCGCGTGTCCATCGCGATGGCGGCGGCGGGCGGAGCGCCGACGGTAGGCTCGCCGTCCGCCGGCAGCTTCTGCGTGCGGCTGCTCTCGCCCGCCTCGTCGGCAACGCCCGCGGCTGCGCGCATCTCGGCTAGACAAGTGTGCAGGTCGGCCGCCATCTCGTCGGAGTCCTGATAGCGCACTACCGGGTCCTTTTTCAGCGCGCGCGCCACTACGAAGTCGAGCATCGCCGGCAGCTCGGGATTGACGCGCGTCGGCGGTTCGTGCTCGTCGTAGGTGATGCTGTGGCTCACCTGTGCCATCTCGGTGCCGCTGAACAGGCGCCGGCCGGTCAGCATCTCCCATAGCACGATGCCGAGCGAGAACACGTCGGAGCGATGATCGACCGGCTGCCCCGAGATCTGCTCGGGCGACATGTAGCGCGGCGTGCCGAGCACAATCCCGGTGCTCGTCTTGTGGTCGGCGAGGCGCATGCGCGCGAGGCCGAAGTCCGTGATCTTCGCCGGCCCGCGCTCGGGCAGC
>DATADT010000394.1:0-3508 GCA_036258355.1 Burkholderiales bacterium | reverse complement strand
TGAGCGCACGCACCCGCCCCGCGTGAGAGGTATCGAGCGTCGGCGCGAGCAGTTCGATGTAGCCCTCCTCGAACATCACGCAGCGGTTCGACGTGCCGGCGGGTTTTCCGGAAACCTGGTGCACCGAAACCGGCGTGACCTTCAAGCCGAGCTTCTCCCACACCGCGGCCGCGGCGTCGAGGTCGGGCACGAAGTGTGCAAGGTGGTCGAGACAGAGCTCGCCCGCGGGCGGGCGCTGGGTTTCGGCGACGTCCATGGAGGTGCAGAGCATACTCGACGCTAAAGCTGGTATTCGGCGAGTCCTCGCCGTGGTGAAATCGGCGAGCGCGCCCTAATATAGGGGCGTGAACAAGCCCGTAGAGCTCGCGACCTTGACTGGCGCGGAGGCCGTGGTCCAGATGCTGCGCGCCCATGGCGTCGAGGTGATCTTCGGACTGTGTGGCGATACCAGCCTGCCGTTCTACGACGCGCTCGCCCGCTCTGGCTCCATCAAGCACATCCTGACGCGCGACGAGCGCCATGCTGCCTATATGGCCGACGGCTACGCGCGCGTGAGCGGCAAGGTGGGCGTGTGCGAGGGACCGTCGGGCGGCGGCGCGACATACATCCTTCCCGGGCTCGTCGAAGCCAACGAGTCCTCCATTCCCGTTCTCGCCATCAATACCGACGTTTCGGTTTCTTCACGCGGGAAGTTCACCCTGACGGAGCTCGACCAGCGGACGCTCATGAAGCCGCTGACCAAATGGAACGCCGTGCTCGACCGCTCGGCCGACATTCCCCGCGTCTTCCGCAAGGCGTTCGAAGAAATAACCAGCGGCCGCCCCGGCGCGGCGCATATCGCGCTGCCCTTCGACGTGCAGAACGGGCCGGTGGAGCGCAATGACGTGTGGGCCGATCCCACCCTGGGTGCGTTCCCCTCCCGCCGCGTCGCGCCCGACCCTGCGATGGTGGAGTTGGCGGCCAAGCTGTTGCGGAAAGCGAAGCAGCCCCTATTCATCTGCGGCGGCGGCGTCGTGCTGTCCGGTGCGGAAGGCGAATTGACCACTTTGGCGGAAAACCTCTCTGCACCGGTCGCCACCACGATCAGCGGCAAGGGATCGATCGACGAGCGCTGCGCGCACTCGGTCGGGGTCGTGGGCTCGAACGGCGGCACGCCTGAGACGCGCGCGGTCGTCGACGCCGCCGATCTCATCGTATTCGTTGGCTGCCGCGCTGGCTCGGTCACCACCGAGCGCGGGCGCCATCCCCAGGCCGGCAAAGCGCGGATCATCCACATCGACGTCGATCCGGCGGTGCCGGGCACCAACTACAAGGTCGACGTTCCGCTGGTCGGCGATGCTCGTCTGTGCCTGTCCGCGCTGATTGACGCGTTGGATGGCTACAAGCGGGAAGCGGACCTTTCGTTCGTCGATCAGCACAAACGGACAAAATTCGAGAAATTCGAAGCCCTCGCGCGCTCCGATGACCAGCCGATCAAGCCCGAGCGGGTCGTGTTCGAGCTGCAGAGAAACCTCGATCGCGATGCGATTGTGGTCGCCGATCCGGGCACGCCTTGTCCGTATCTCTCCGCCTACTATGTTGTGAAGGGCACCGGGCGGCGCTACTTCTCCAACCGCGCGCACGGCGCGCTCGGCTATGCACTCGCCGCGGCCGTCGGCGCGCACGTCGCGCGGCCGCAGGTAAAGACCGTCGCCGCGATGGGCGACGGCAGCTTCGGCATGTGCGTCGGCGAGCTCGAGACCGCGGTGCGGCTAAAGCTTCCGATCACTTTCCTCGTGATCTCGAACGCGGTCTACGGCTGGATCAAGGCCGGGCAGAAGGCGAGCTACGAGCGGCGTTACTTTTCCGTCGATTTCGGCGTCACGGATCACGCGAAGGTGGCTGAGGCCTACGGTGTGAAAAGCTGGCGGGTTTTCGAACCAGGCAAATTGGGTGCCGTCCTGAAAAGCGCCACGTCGCACGACGGCCCGTCGTTGGTGGACATCGTCTGCCAGCCGCTGCACGAAGCCAAGGCCCCGGTGTCGGAGTGGATCGCATGATCGAGAGAAGCCATCACGACATGGGCGGGCAGCCGGCAGGGGACGTGGAGCGCACCGAGCACGACTACGCCGACTGGGAGCGGCGCATTGACGCCATGGCGGTACTTCTGTGGGGCTTGAAGGGAACGAAGAAGCTGCTCTCCGTGGACGAGCACCGCAGGGCGATCGAATCCCTGCCGCCGCAGGCGTACGACGCGATGACGTACTACGAGAAGTGGATCTTTGCGCTCGACCAGTGCCTCATCGCGCGCGGGGTCATCACGAGCGAGGAACTCGCGCGCAAGATGGCCGGCGCCGACGGTCCGAGGAGTCATCACGACATGGGCGGCCTTCCCGCAGGGGAGGTCGCTCCCACCGAGCACGACTACGCCGCGTGGGAACGCCGGATCGATGCGCTTAGTGTGCTTTTGGGGAAAAAAACAGTAATTACCGTGGACGAGCGGCGCAAAGCGATCGAGGCGCTGCCGCCCGACGCCTACGACAGGATGAGCTACTACGAGCGCTGGACCGCGGCGCTGGCTCACACAATGCTTCAGCGCGGGATGATCACCACCGAGGAGCTCGCGCGCAAGATGGCCGAAGTTCAAAGCAGAAAGTGAATAGCCCCAGGTTCAAGCCGGGCGACCGGGTGAAAGTGCTGAAGGCCTATCCGCCGGGGCACATCCGCACTCCGTATTACATTCGCGGCTGCACCGGCGAGATCGAGCGCATCTGCGGCGCGTTTCCCAATCCCGAGGAGCTCGCGCTCATGCGCACGGGGCTGCCCGCTCAGCCGCTCTATAGAGTCAGATTCTTTCAAAAAGATGTCTGGCCAGACTATTCAGGGAGCGCGAGCGACTTGGTTGAAGTGGAGATCTTTCAACACTGGCTGGATCCGGCATGAACGACCAAGGCAAATACCGGCCGCTCTCGTACTTTCAGCTGATGGAGATCAGCCTGCGCGAGCTGCTGGTCGAGAAAGGCATCCTCACCAACGCGCAGGTCGACGCCGAAGTCGAGGACATGCGCCGGCGCACGCCCGAGCGCGGCGCGAGGGTGGTCGCGCGCGCCTGGGTCGACAAGGAATTCAGGAAGCGGTTGCTGGAGAACGGCACCAAAGCGTGCGAAGAGCTCGGGCTCGACATCCCGGCGCTGAAGCTCGTGGTGGTCGAGAACACGCCGCAAGTCCACAACGCGATCGTGTGCACGCTGTGCTCGTGCTACCCGCGCATGCTCCTCGGCATCCCCCCCGACTGGTACAAGTCGCGCAACTATCGCTCCCGCATGGTGCGTGAACCCCGTGCGGTCCTTGCGGAGTTTGGGCTAGTTATTCCGGCAAAAACCCGCATTCGGGTTCACGACTCCTCCGCCGACATGCGTTACATGGTGCTTCCCATGCGCCCGGCGGGTACCGAGGGCTGGAGCGAGGAGCGCCTCGCCGCGCTCGTCAACCGGGACAGCATGATCGGCGTTGCAGTGCCTAAGGGTCC
>DATADT010000393.1:0-4051 GCA_036258355.1 Burkholderiales bacterium | reverse complement strand
TGCGGCCGGATCACCTACGAAGCCGACATCGACCCCGAAAAGGTCGGCGTCTGCCACTGCAGCGACTGCCAGAAGCTCTCCGGGTCGGCCTTTGTCGTGTACTTGCCGGTGCCGAAGGAAGCGCTCAGGCTGCGCGGTGAGCCCAAGATCTACGTGAAAACCGCGGAAAGCGGCAGCCGCCGCGCGCAGGCGTTCTGCCCGGAATGCGGCTCGCGCCTCTACGCTTCCGCGGAAAAGGATCCCCAGGTCTTCAACCTGCGCGTCGGCACCGTGCGCCAGCGCGCTTTGCTCCCGCCCAAGACGCAGCTCTGGTGCCGTTCCGCGCTTCCCTGGGTCATGGACCTCGGCACGATCAAGCGGCACACCAAGCAGTCGATGTAATCACCAGGGCTACCGGCATGACGGTCCGGCTTTCGGTGGTCGTGCCGGCGTTCAACGAGGAGCGCCTGCTCGCTGGCTCGCTCGCGGCGACCCGCGACGCGATGCGCGCCTTCGACGAAGCCGGCTGGGCCACGGATCTCATCGTGTGCGACAACAACTCGACCGACCGCACCGCCGAGATTGCGCGCGAAGCCGGCGCCGCGGTGGTGTTCGAGCCGGTGAACCAGATCGCCCGGGCGCGCAACGCCGGCGCGGCACGGGCGAGCGGCGACTGGCTGCTTTTCATCGATGCCGACTCGTATCCGGACAGAGACCTCATGAATGAGGTTGTGCAGGCGATACGGAGCGGGCGCTGCCTCGCCGGAGGCGCGACGGTGGCGTTCGAGACCGACGATGCGCTGGTGCGCTGGTGGATCGCGGGGTGGAACTTCGTCAGCCGCCGCGTGCGCCTTGCGGCGGGCTCGTTCGTATTCTGCGAGGCGGCCGCGTTCCGCGAGCTGGGCGGCTTCAGCCGGGAGCTGTACGCGGCCGAGGAAGTCGATCTTTTCCTGCGGCTGAAGCGCCTTGCGCGCAAGCGCGGCCGGAAGATCGTCATCCTGCACCGCCATCCGCTTCGTACGAGCGGACGCAAGGCAAAGCTCTACACCAAGCGCGAATTCTTCTGGTTCATGCTGAAGACCGTGCTCCTCGGCGGGCGCAACCTGCGCAGCCGCGCGAGCTGCTACGCCTGGTACGACGGCCGGCGCTAGCCCGCTCGCAGTCAGGCCTCGACGACGAAGTCAAAGGTCGCCTCGCCGTCGAAGCTCGCAGGACCCCCGCCCGCCTTCTTCATCTCGAGCTCGGGCCGGTACAGGAAATCGCGCGCGTTGCCCGGATCGCCCGGGAAGTAGAGCTGCGTGGTGAGGATGCGCTTGCCGGGCGCCTGCACTTTGACGTGGATGTGCCGCGTGCGGCCAGGGTACTGCGCCGGCACGATGGTCTCCAGGCGGTAGCGCCCCTGGGCATCGGCATGCTGATGGCCGCGGTAGCGAAAGCCGCGGTTGTCGTAGGCGCCCTCCTCGTCCGAGTGCCAGAAGTCGAGCAGTGCGTTCGGTACCGGCTTGCACTGCGGCGAGAGCACCGTGCCGACGAGCACGACGCGCGGAGCGTTGCTTCCCTTTTCCACGAGCGAAATTCGCTGGGGCGAGCTCGGAGTGAAGAAAGGACCCTCGGTCTGGCGGGGCGTGAGCACACCGCAGGTCTGCGCGAGGGCTTCGAGCGGCAGGAGCAATGCCGCGCCCAGAGCGCGGCGGCGGGTGAAGGTCATCGTGACTCCATGAGTTTGACCAGCGCATGCAAGGCGCGGTTCACCGGCGTGGGCACGCCGAGCGCTTCGCCCTGGCGCAGGACGAACCCGTTCAGGTGGTCGATCTCGCTTTTCTTGCCGCGCGCTAGGTCCTGCGCGGTGGACGAATACTGTGTCGGCATGGTGCGGGCTATGCGCAGCACGGCCTCCCACGGATCACCGGGCACGGCGACGCCGGCGGCGCGCGCGACGGTCAGGCATTCGTCCATGACGTCGCGCATCACGCTCTTGACGCCTTCGCCCTCGATCAGCCGGCCGTAGGGGAGCTGCGTGATCGCCGACATCGCGTTGTACACGCAGTTCAGGATGAGCTTCGCCCACAGCGCCCCGGCGACATTGTCCGAGGTTTCCAGCGGCACGCCGGCGGCGGCGAACGCCGCCTTCAGCTCGTCGGCTGCGACCTCCGGCGGCACGACCAGCTCGCCGCGGCCGTGGTGCCTGACGTGGCCGGCGCCCGCCATCTCGCTCGCGACATAGACGACGGCCGGGGCCACCCGCGCCCGCACGAGCCGCTGCAGGCGCACGGCGTTGTCGACGCCGTTCTGGAGGCTCAGCACGAGCGCTCCGGCATCGAGATGCGGCGCCATGTCCGCGCCTGCGTTCTCGGTATCGATGGACTTCACGCAGAAAAGCACGAGCTGGGCGCCGCGCACGCCGTCGGCCGTGGTGCTCGCGTGCATCGCCACGTGCTCCTGGAATTCCTTGGTCTCGAGCTGCAGGCCGGCCTGCTGCACTGCCTTGACATGCTGGGCCCGTCCGATCAGCGTCACCTCATGGCCGGCGCGGGCCAGCATCCCGCCGTAGTAGCAGCCGACGGCGCCCGCCCCCATGACTGCGATCTTCATCATCCCTTGACGCAGACCACCTGCTTGAGGGTGTGGACCACCTCGACCAGATCCGACTGATTCGCCATCACCTCGTCGATCGGCTTGTAGGCGCCCGGGATCTCGTCGATCACGCCTTTGTCCTTTCGACAGATCACACCGCTCGTCTGCTGTTTCAAGTCTTCGATATTGAACTTCTTCTGCGCGGCGTTTCGGCTCATGAGCCGGCCGGCCCCGTGCGCGCACGAGTGGAAGCTCTCCGCCGAGCCCTTGCCGCGCACGATGTAGCTGCGCGCGCCCATGCTGCCGGGAATGATGCCGAGCTCGCCCGCGCCGGCGCGGATCGCGCCCTTGCGCGTCAGCCACACCTTTTCGCCATAGTGCGCCTCGCGCTCGACATAGTTGTGGTGGCAGTTGACCGCCGCGCCGGTGATCTCGAACGAAGGCAGATGGCGGCGCATCGCGTCGAGCACGAGATCCATCATCTCCTCGCGGTTGGCGCGCGCGTAGTCCTGCGCCCAGCCGACCGCCTCGACATAGTCCGTGAAGTGCTGCGCGCCCTCGGGGAAGTACGCGAGGTCGGCGTCGGGCAGGCGCATATTGTTCCTCTGCGCATCCTTCTTCGCGAGCTCGATGAAGTAGGCCCCGATCGCGTTGCCGATGCCGCGGCTGCCGGAATGCAGCATCGCCCAGACGCGGTTCGCCTCGTCCAGGCACACCTCGATGAAGTGGTTGCCCCCGCCCAGCGTGCCGAGCTGGTGCACCCAGCTCGAGTTCCGCCCGACGCGCTTTTCGATTCCAGGATGCTTCTGCAGCATGCGGGAAAGATCCTTCTTGAACTTCCGGGCGGCATCCGTCCGCGCATCGCGGTCGGAGTGCTGCCCAAAACCGACCGGCACGTCGCGGCCGATCTGGGCAAAGACCTTCTTCAACGAGGCTTCATCGAGCTCGTTGCCCGTGAGGGAGAGCCGCGTTGCCATCATGCCGCACCCGATGTCGACTCCCACCGCCGCCGGAATGATGGCCTGCTTGGTGGGAATTACCGAGCCGACGGTCGCGCCGATGCCGAGGTGCACGTCCGGCATCGCCGCGACGTGATGGTGCACGATCGGCAGGCGCGAGATGTTGACGAGCTGCGCGCGCGCGCCGGGCTCGACCTCGGAGGTGTAGACCCTGACCGGGATGAGGCCTTCGCTGATTTCCTGTCGTACGGGCATGAGCCTTAGAGTCCGAGAAGCCGCGCCGCGTTCTCTTTCATGATGAGCGGCCGCACCTCGGGCTTGATCGGCAGCTTCGCGAACTCCTCCATCCATTTCTCCGGCGAGATCACCGGGTAGTCGGAGCCGAACAGGATCTTATCCTTGAGGAGCGTGTTGGCGTACTGGATGAGGATTGGCGGGAAGTACTTCGGCGACCAGCCTGAAAGGTCGATGTAGACCTGCGGCTTGTGAGTCGCCACCGAAAGCGCCTCTTCCTGCCACGGGAACGAGGGGTGCGCGAG